>CAKQNH010000077.1 GCA_934255105.1 uncultured Pirellulaceae bacterium | reverse complement strand
GCGTTACACGGCTGGTGCCATCGCATCGTTTGCCTATGGCCTGCGCGCGCCAATTTTGGAAGCCAACACGGTCCGCCTTTTTAGTCGCCTGATCGGACTGCGCGAAGATCCCAAAACGGCCGCATCGCAGAGCCAACTGTGGAGCTTTGCCGAGCGCATTTTGCCTGGGGCGGGCGAGCAAGTGGGACTGGTCAATCAAGCGGTCATGGAGCTGGGAAGTTTGGTCTGCACACCGAAACAGCCCGACTGCGCAAGCTGTCCCGTGCAGCGGTTTTGTGGGGCGCATCGCGCGAGTATACAAACTGAAATTCCCTTGTCGGCACCACGCCCGACGTTTACTCCGCTACATCATGCCTTGGTGGTCGTGCAACGCAGTGGCAAAACTTTAATGCGTCAGAATCCGATAGGCGGCTGGTGGGCGGGACTGTGGGACTTTCCCCGCATCGACCTGACTGCGCTCGGCTGGCACGCCGACTTCGATCGCATCTCACATAAACCATCGCCGCAGATCGAACTATTGAAACGCGGCATGCAGCAACGCCTGGGACTGGAACTGCGCGCGGCGAAGACCGAGTATCTTAAATCGATGCGGCATGGCGTGACACGGTACCGCATCGCCTTGCACTGTTATCGCGCGCAAGTGAAAGCCGCGGCTCAGCTCCCCGCTACGCATAATTGGCAGTGGGTCGATCTGGCGCTGGAACCCCAACTGCCCCTAACATCCACCGCGCACAAATTGCGACGTTGGATGCTGGGCGAAGGCGGTAACAGCTTGCCCTGATAGATTTCTCTAGAGTGTACTCTAAGCACCCACGCATACGTTACCTGTCATATCAAACAACCCTGGCTAACGCCCAGGCGGCTAATTATGCGGATAAACTTGGGCGTGGATGCTTATAAGCTAGGATTGTACATATATTGGAAGCAGTCCAGGCTCATGCTAGGTTGTTAAAAGCACCCATGTCACCCCGTCAGGCGACGCTGTGAAGCATTTTTTGTAAAACGATTGTCCTCAATCGTTTGGTCCGCACGTAAAACGATTGTCCCCAATCGTTTGGTCCGCACGTAGAACGATTGTCCTCAATCGTTTGGTTCGCACGTCGCAGGCAAAGCGCTTGGAAGCTCTGGCTTCGAGAATTCAGCCCGCTCACTCGCGCGCTTGCAGAAGTACCTTTCAAGACATATACTTTTATGTGTAGATTGTCTCCGGTCGCTCTGAGCCAGTGCATTGTACAAATTCAATATCTACGAGCTCGCCGGACGATTAGAGTGCGCGTGGGAATGCAGCCGCATGGGTTAAAACAATGATATCGAAAACTGCTGAATATGCGCTGCGGGCAATTGCTTGCTTGGCAGGCCAAGCGGGCGAAACCGTGTCGGCCGATCGACTGGCGGAGATAACCAAAGTACCGCGTCGCTATTTAACGCGCGTGCTGCAGGATTTAGCGGCGGCTGGTTTGGTGCGCTCCCGACCGGGGCCCGGCGGAGGCTACGAACTGTGCCGGGCCAGCAACGAATTGACGATCTTGGACGTGATCAACACCGTCGAGCCCATCGAGCGAATCACCAAATGCCCGTTGGGATTGAAGACGCACACTCAGCTATGCCCGCTGCATTCGGAGCTCGATAAAGCCTACGCGGCGACCGAAGCCGCCTTTGGTAAAGTGACCATCAAAGATTTGATTGAGTCGACCAGCCCCATCATCCCACTGTGCGAAAGTTGAAAATCCTCTACGGCGCGGCGATAGTTGCCATCTCAGCCACCTGCCTTTTCGGCCCCCGCTGCTCAGCAGAAGACTGGTGGCAGTTTCGCGGTCCAGCTTCTGGGCACAGTACCGCCGTTGGTCTGCCACTTGAATGGGATAACTTCTTCGATGCTCCCATTTGGCAGACATTTATTCCCGGTAAAGGCTGGTCGTCGCCGGTCGTCGTTGGAGATCGCATTTGGTTGACCTCGGCCGAGCAAGTAGCTCTGGAGGATAGTGCGGCCGGCGGTAAGCTCGCCGACCTTCCCTACCCTTCGGGCGTGCGTTCTGCCGTGATGTTCATTGATAGTGCGGCCGGCGGTAAGCTCGCCGACCTTCCCTTTGGCTCCTTCGAATTGGTTACCGACGCATCGGTCAAATTGTTCGCATTAGAAATCGATGCCCAGTCCGGCGAGCTACTGCGGCGGATCGATTTGTTCGAGCGCCAGGATCCGAAACCGATCCACACCACGAACAGTTATGCCTCGCCGACTCCTGCTACCGATGGTCAGCGGCTGTATTGTCACTTCGGTTCGCTGGGTACTGCGTGCATCGAAATTTCTACAGGCGACGTGTTGTGGAAGCGTGAGTTGGAAGTGGACGATCTAACGGGTCCGGCTGTGTCACCAGTACTGTGACAACAACAATTGATCTTGGCCTGCGATGGCACGGATCAACAGTATGCAATTGCGTTGGACAAGCTGACGGGGGAGACGAATTGGCAAGTTGCGCGTCCTGATATTGCCGTTACAGACGCAATGCTGCGTCGCGCCTTCAGCACCCCCCTAGTCATTGAGTCCAGTGGACAAACGCAATTGATTTCCATGTCCGCTCAATGGTTGATCTCGCTCAACCCGCTCGATGGCAGCCAGTGGTGGCGCGCCCGGGTCGGCAGCGGTTACTCGGCGGTCCCGACCCCCGTGCGCGCAGGCCAGTTAGCGATCGTCTGCACGGGCTTCCCCAAGCCGGAGATGGTAGCCGTCGATTGCAGCGGCAGTGGCGATGTAACCCAGACATCGATCGTCTGGCGATACGCGCGCCAGGTGCCCACGGTGGGTTCTCCAATTGTGGTCGCCGGTGATCTCTATTTCGCCTCCTCTCAAGGTGTTATTTCATGCGTCGAAGCGGCGACAGGTAAACTGCATTGGCAACAACGTGTTGGCGGAAACTTCGTCGCTAGTCCTGTGTTTGTCGACGGCCGCATCTACTTTGTGAATAGCGCTGGTGTGACGACCGTCATCCAACCTGGGCACGAGTATGTCGAGCTAGCCCATAACGAACTTTTCGGTGAAACGTATGCATCGCCGGTTGTATGGAACAATCGCTTCCTGATACGCACTAGCCCCTATCTCTTCTGCTTGTCAGCCACCGAGCCGTAACTACTCCCATTGCTTGAGTCGCTCTAAATATGCGACTACCCGAGCGCGGTTCTTCTCAAAGTAGCCCAGCATAAAGATCAGGCCAATGCCAGTCGCAATGCCAAATGCCCACCAAGGCCAGACTTGCCCTATCGCTTGCTGAGCGTGCCACACCATCGCCAACAGAGCCACTGATGTAAACGCGACGCCACAGTACAGAAATGCGCGGACTTGCAACGCGATACCCACAGCCACTCCACCCAGCGCTAACACCAGCAGTAGCAGTGGTTGCCAAAATTGGCCAGCGAACGCATTCAGGAAAATCTCTGATGTGCTGCTCAAGTAGGCAACCAATACCGCCCCGTAGCGCGCGGCGGTCACGACGTTGGGTTCCAATCTCCGACGATTCCATTCCACAAATGCAAAATTCGCCAGGGCTGGTGGGAGCAACCATAGTTGCGGATGCTCCATGAAACGCAAGTTGGGCTGGCTGAGCAATAACACCCAAAACGATGCCAACAACAGCATGGCCGACACCAAGCGAATTTCCATCGAGCGGCGCAGCCAGCCGTGGAGTCCGAACAAACCTGCCGCGATCAGAAGCAACAGCCAATAGGACTGCCACTCGTGCCACAACCAAATCGAATTTTCGGGCTTGATCCACCACACGCCGGCTAGTGGAATAATCGGCAGGATCAAGCTACTGCGCTGCACGGGATCGGCAATCACTGACTGGCCGGCCCGGCTCAGCCACTCGCCCAACCCAGCGCTCAGCATGGCGATACCAAACACGACGATGGGCCACCAGGCTGCTAGGACGCCGCTGAACAGCTTGGGGAAGTGTGCATAAGTGACCGCGCACAGTATCACGCAGCCGATTTGTGCCGCATAGATGGCGGCCTGTCGCACAGCGACCGGCAAACGGCGATCGAGACTGTGAGGACGAGCGGCAAATTGCAACAGCCTGCCAATCACGATTGTCCAGGCGGCTAGACTTAATAGTTTGGTCCCCAACGCGACCGTAGCCGCCTCGATTCGCCACCGATCGTCGAACTGGAAACTCAGTAGCACCAGACCACAGACTGTCCCAAGCCCCAGCGCGGCCCAACCACTGATCAGCAACGGCTCATCCCATTGGTCCGATCGACGTAGAGAATGTGCAAGCCACGGATAGACGATGCCTCCCAAGACAACCAACGCTGCAAACACTCGTTGGATGTACCACCAAGCCTCCACGCTGCTCGCGACTGACCAGGCTTGCGGCAGGTCGGCCCATGACAGGAGTACCAAAGTCGCCGTGGTCAACAACAAACCACAGTAGCGATACGCTAACTTTCGTCGCCCCGAGGCGATCGGTAGAATTGCGCAAGCCCCGATAAGGGGCAGCACGGTAGCCGCCATTCGCAACGCCCGTTGTTCAAACGAAAGCACCAATACCACGCTGGGGACTAACGCCAGCAATCCCGCGCTCGCATGCAACCCGGCCATCCCGGTCAGCGCATGCTGCAGTTGCGGCATTATGCTTACCTGCCCTAGGCCGAGCGTCGGGGCCGCGCGCGGTGTTCTTCGCACCCATTCTCGCAGCAAGCCTGCCATTACCGCCATCGCTCCCAGACCTGCGGCCATCCACAGCAGCCAAGCTTGCAGTTCGGGCAGCTCGTACCACGCGCTAACAGCTACGCTGCCAACCAGCGCCAGAGCGATCAAATTCAAATACACCGCCAAGCCACGCTTACTTGTTCGTATGTCCCATAACTGAGCGCAGGCGAGTGCCAAACTCGTGAGACTCATCGCCACCACAGACCAGGTCAGAGCGGAGATTGCCTGCGGAGCGAACTGCAAAATCCATGCAAAGCTCACAGCAGCACTGGCCATCGGCACATACAGACTGACGATTTGATCGACGGTCCGTTGAGATTGCTGCGATAGTCCTAGCCAGTGAGTAAACGTCCAAGCGACGGCGGCGACCCAGACGGGGCCCCACAACACGCACCACACAGCTTCAGATGGATATTCGTGAGTCGTGTCGTATACCAGCCAACCAAACAACCCAGCGGCCGCAGCAAATGCCGCCAAATAACCTCGCCAAACCTGCCCCGACGCCACGCCACTGAGAACGCCGACCAGTGCTAGTGCACTCAGCTCAGCCAGCGGCCACAAGCGATTGGGATCGTAGGGAATACTGACCAGCGCCAAGCTACCCACACACAACGCCAGTAGCAACCAGGCGCCTTCGCCCAGGTGCGATAGCCATGACCTATCATCGCCGCTAGCCAGTTTGCTCTCACGCATTGTCACTAGTCGCACACCAAACCCAATCCCCAACGCAACCAGCCATAGAACCAGTAACATCCGATACGGCTCGAAATCTTCAGCACCGATTATCTTATGCTGTGGATAGGCGACTAAGTAGTTGGCATAGCTGGTCGCGACCAACGGAGCTGCCAACCCGAGCGCAACTGCCAGCAGTCCAAAGCGAGGCGCACCACGCTTGGTGGCTAGCCAACTGAATAGTGCGAGTGTGATCGCTAACGCAGCTCCGCCGAACCAGCCACCGACGCTGTCTAAGCCTGGTAGTACGACAGCCGGGTAGGCCACGACCAACCCGACCGCAGCGACGCCGAGTGTCAGCACATTTAGGAAGGCCAAGCAGACCAGCGACCAACTCGCCTGCTCAGCTTGTTTCCAGCTCCGCCCCTTCATCGATTTTGGCAGTAGTTCTCGCGCCGCTGTTCGACCCTGTGTAAGCTTCCTCAAGCCCACGAAATTTCGCAGCGTGGCCCAGAGGATGGTCAGCCAAGCTAAAGCGGCAGCCACCAGCGCGGTCGCTTGCACAAACAAGAACGCCGTGTCGGGCCACAACAATGAACGACTGACCGCGAGCATCGCAGCGGCCGTGAGCGCCGACAGCCCGCCGGCTAGCGAAATCATGTTTGGAGACTGGCCGCTGACCAGCGACGCGCACCATCGCAGGCTGACCACCAACAGCAGCGGAGCCAGCACCGTGGAAACTCGCCACAAGTTCTCCGCCCAAGTGGCTGAGATGTCCAGACCGACGGCCGGCGGCAGAGTGCCCCATAGCGCCGCCAGAAGATAAGCTCCGCTGCCCAATAGGAGCAGCCCTACAGCCAACGCACGCGCTAGCACAAGCCACATCGTCGCAGGCGGCACTGCTTTGTCCGCTGAGATTACTCGCTGCCAAGCAACATGCGATAGATGTGCTGTGCGGTGACCATACAGCGGTAGCAGTTCACTCACCAAAATCCATCCGGCCAGCACCCATAAAGCCGCTGTGAGTGCGACGCCAGGAGCCACTACCAGTGACACTAGCAGGGCGGAATAGATAGGTAATAGCGCGAACGAGTTGACGAGCCACCATTGCCGGCGAGCGCGGCCTAGCCATACGCCTAGTAGGCTCAAACTGAGCGGACTGGCAAACATAGCAACCAACACTAATGCTCTGACGCTTGCGTTGTCACCCGCCTGGCCAATTGCTGAGCCAATTGTCGAGCCAATTAATTGACTTGTCACTGGCGGGGGAATTATCCAAGTACGGGGGGCGATCCCTAGCGAATCGGCGATAGTGACAATCGCTTGAGGCAGTAGTGCTTGCAACAATAGCAACCAGCTAAACGCGATGGCCACCGGCGATCCCCAATGCGGCGGCGAACTCCACCAAGCTGCGGTTGTCCCCAATGTCGACTCGTCTAATGAACCCTCGAAGGCTGGCTCTCCCTGCGGGAGGGGATGTCCGGTTCGCTCCCGATTCCATAGCACGACCGCTTCAAAAGCAAACACCGTTAGTGCAATAGCCAGCACGAACGGAGCCGGAGCGCCGGTCCTGCCCAGTGCTGACCACCACCCGAATGCTTCGCCGACGTTGAGTTCCACGCTGGACACCCAGCAACACAGCACCAACAGCGACAGCTCACGCCAAGCGTTGTGCCGCCATGCGAACCACAACGCCAAGCACGTTATAGGCAGTGTCCATCCCACCCAACAAGCCACTGCGTAGTGTTCGCTCAATTGCCAAACAGCCGGCAGACTAACCACGCTCGCTAACAATGCTCCACCGGCCAGCCAGTGCGTATGGTTGCGTTGTTGAGTCGGATCTCCCATACATCCTGCGCGCAGGGCCGCTGCGGCTAACGACCAGAGGGTAGCCAAGCCAGTCAAACCAACTCCCCAAGCTCGACTCGGCCGCAACTCACCTAGCACATCAGCCAACATGGGGCTGGTCTGACACAAACGCAGTGCCGACATTAACAACAGCCCCATTCCAATCGGCATCAGCCCATCGATCAAGGTTGTGGCAGTTCGCGTATCGGTCGCGTCGGCTTTATGCTGTTGCTCGCCCCAGCGCGGTTTCAAGTAAACGGCCGCCACACAAGACAACACGCCATAGACGGCCAGCATTGAAGGCGCCCAATTGCCGCCGTAAGGAATCACTCCCCACGGCGTTAGACTGGCCAGCAGCGCCATCACGGCCGCCAGCACCATCGACATACTACCCGCCTGGGTAGCTGAATTCGCCAGACCTTGGATGGCAATTGATCTATACAAAGTCTGGGGACTTCGGCTAAGAAAATAATTCGCTTCACGATGCTTAGCCGTTTCATGATCTGCGGTGCTGCGTCTCGACCACCAGATTCCTAACCCGGCGCACGACAGCCCTATCGAGCTCAGAATCGTCGACCGTGAACAACTGATCCAGTCCACCCAACTGAGTTGTTCGACGGCCATACGCGTATCGCTCGTGGTCAAAATTTGCGATTTGAGCGAAGCCCCTTCGATTAACAATGTGCTTGCAATCAACAGCGCCAGCAGGCCCGCCGTGAAACTGGACTTCAATTGGCGCAGCCATCCGAGGAGGATCCAAGAGGCCGCTACTAGCGACAGGAGTGTTGCGAGTTGCCAGCGAGCTTCTGAGTTTTGCCACATGGCCAGCACGAGTAGCATCGCGCACACGCCCCCCCAACTCCAACCCGCGATCAACAGACTACTGTGAAACGCCGAGGCCACGCGCGGCCGAGTTGCGTCGGTTGGCCTGTCGCTGACAATTGGCCACAGGCTTTGGCTCCAGCCGATCCAAGCGGCGCTCAGAACCGCGACCATCATCCACCATGCAGAGGAGAGTCCTCCGGCGCGATGCGCCGCGAGCCCCCAGAACACAACTACGACGCCCGCAGCAAAGCAGGTTTGCACCACTACCCCTACCAACCGCCGCGTGAGTCGGTTGCGATGTGCCGCGCGTCGCGCGCTAACTCGGCCGGTGGAGATCGCCGCGAGCTGTGTGACCAACGCGATCGGCCAAGGCAATAGCCACGCCAACCACGTCTCCAGTTGTTGATGCTCGGCCGCAAAGTGAACCGCGACCAAGGTCAGGCTGCATGCGACCGTGGCCGCTGTTACCACGGGCCAACGCCGTGTAAATAGTGCGCGACTAGCCGTCCAGGCCAACGCCCCATAGACCAACGTACCAATTGCGAGCGTGGCCAACGTCATCGCATCGAGCCTGGGCAGGGCGTCGTCGCGTCGCGCTAGTAAAATGCCAACCAGCACCGCCAGTGGAATCAACATCAATCCAATATGCAGTATGCCGCGCGACGTGGACCGCAGCTTCCATCGCCGCAGCGTGTATTGCCCCGCGCCATGTACGGCCGCCGTCGCCGCCAGGAACACCAGCGAAGGAAAGAATCGACTGGTGCTGGAGAGCGTGCTCCACAGACTAATCACCAGTCCGATCGAGCAGACCACAATCAGCACTGCGCTAATTAGCTCGACCCAACGTATGTTGGATTTCTCCATAAACCGCTGGAGCAGTCCGCTGGCGACTAGGCTGCCCAATGGCGGGCGTTTGCTCGCTGTTGGACTAGTCGCTTCGTCCGCAAACGCAGCGTTGAAGGAACCATCTTTAGACTGCACGTGCTTGGTAGGTACAGTCGTGGTCTCAACCAACTCGGCATCTACCAATTCTGCCTCGACCACTGCATCGTCCCACACCGCCGGCTCACGACCTAGCCCTGCAGCCTCCGCAGGGACGGAGGATGGCATGTCTCTGTCCCCCAGCGGCACGGCGCCCGGCGGCACGGCGCCCGGCGGCACGTCCTCCGGCGGCACGGCTGTGTTTGGCGTCGTTGGGCCCAGCTCGCCCGGCTCGGCTTTGAAGTCTTGCGGTGCGGTGCCACGCACGTGGCTCTGTAGTCCGTTCAGCAGCTCCCTATTGGATGCGTGCTGAGCCTCGTCGACCCAGCCCTTGAACAGCGCGTATTTAATCAACCGCTCGGCGGCCCGCAGGTCACTGTCGACCGACGGCGTGGATTGTCGAGTTTCGCGACGGAGCTGGATGCAATTAGAGCATGTGTCCCCCAGAAAACTGCGTCCGCATTCGGGGCACTTGCGTCGCGGATAGCTAAAACCACCGAAAACGATTCGCAGCAATATCCATATCCCATGGCCGACGACCGCCCATACGACAATCGCGATCAAAGACGACACGACCACTACGAGAACTTCAGCCATGACTATTTCTGCTGTTAAAGCTTCGGTTGGCCAACGGCCATATTTATCATAGCCAGGGGCATCGCCCCTGGAACTGAAACGGGTATTGCGATTCTCCGGCTTAATCAATGCTTCCATTCTGACTGAAAGTCTGGCCAAACGTGGACTAACGCCAATGAACCGGCTAAAATCTTGGCAGTTACATCAATTATTACGAATGTGCTCTGCGGAGCAGAGGGAGGCGGCAGTGGACGTCGATCGACGCCAAGTACTAAAGTATGCAGGTGGGCTAGCCAGTCTTTGGGCAGGTCCCACAAGCCTCAGTGCCCAACAACCAGCTCCCGCGCAGCAACCCGTCCGTTCGAGCGCTCAAAAGCCGATTCGCGTCGGACAGATCGGCGTGGGCCACGCCCACGCAAGCAAACTTGCCGCCTATATGGACTCGCCCGACTACGAAGTCGTCGGCATAGTCGAAGCCGATCAGGCGCTCCGCGCACAAGCGGAAACTCGTGCGCCTTTTCGCGATTGCACGTGGATGAGCGAAGAGCAGTTGTTGAGCACACCCGGATTGCAAGTCGTCTTGGTAGAGACTCATGTTCGCGATCTGCTCGCCACCGCCACTCGGTGTATTGCAGCCGGCAAACACATTCACCTGGACAAGCCGGCAGGCACGTCGCTGCCCAGTTTTACGAGCTTGCTACAGCAAGCCGAACAGCAGCAGTTGATCGTGCAACTGGGCTATATGTATCGCTTCAATCCCGCCATCGTCCTGCTGCGGCAGTTGATCGAAGCGGGCGCTGTGGGCGATGTATTCGAAGCCCACGCGGTGATGAGCAAAGTGGTCGCGCCGAAGGCCAGAGTGGAGCACGCTGAGTTCTCCGGTGGGATGATGTTTGAACTCGGTTGCCACTTGATCGATTTGATGGTCGGCCTGTTGGGTGCTCCCGAGCGGATTACTCCCTTCGCACAACATGCTGCGGTCGCCGACGATCCGCTGTTAGACAACATGCTGGCGGTTTTTGAATACCCACGTGCGTTGGCCACAGTTAAGACCAGCGCCATGGAGGTGGAGGGATTCGCGCGCAGGCACTTGGTCGTATGCGGTACCAAGGGGACCATGCACATCCAACCCCTGGACAGTCCATCGGCTCGTTTGACCCTATCCGAACCGCATGGCCAATACGCGGCCGGAACGCACGAGTTGACTTTCCCCAAATTTACGCGCTACGTGGCCGACGCTGCTGATATGGCTCAGGTACTGCGATCGGAGAAGCCCGACGACTTCGGCTATGCTCACGAGCTAGCCGTGCAGACCGCTGTCTTGCAAGCCTCGCGAATGCCACTGGATTAGTACAACCCGCATGATTTTTCCGTTTGACAATAGTTACGCTCGGCTGCCTCAAGAGTTCTTTGAGTCGATCGCTCCCACGCCTGTCAGGGAGCCGCAGATGATCCGACTCAACCGAGAGCTGGCTACCGAACTAGGCCTCGACCTCGCTCGGCTCGATTCGGACGAGGGG
>CAKQNH010000076.1 GCA_934255105.1 uncultured Pirellulaceae bacterium | reverse complement strand
GGGCTAGGCAAGACGATTCAAGGCATCGGCACGGCGGAGTTGCTCGCTCGCTTGGCTGAAATCCGTCGCGTGCTGATCGTCTGCCCAGCTTCGCTGAAAAGTCAGTGGCGGGGAGAGATCGCCAAGTTCTCCGGACGTTCAACACAAATCGTGCTGGGCAACGGAAGTGAACGCATCGAGCAATATCACAGCGACAAGTTCTTCACGATCTGCAATTATGAACAGGTGCTGCGTGACTACTCGGCTATCGAAAACGTCCCCTGGGACCTGATCATCTTGGACGAGGGGCAGCGGATTAAGAATTACGAATCCAAGACCAGCAACGTCATCCGACAGTTGGAAAGTCCATTCCGGCTGGTCTTGTCCGGAACACCGCTAGAGAATCGCTTGGGAGAACTGTTCACCATATCGCGGTTTGTCGACGACGATCTACTGGGGCCTGCCTATCGATTCTTTCACAATCACCACGTGGTCGATGAGCGGGGTAAGACGCTGGCCTATCGCAACTTGGATACGCTGCGAAAAACGATGCAGCCCATCCTGCTCAGACGCACTAGGTCGGAAGTCGCTCGCCAATTGCCCGACCGAACCGATCAAGTCATTTGTTGCCAGGCGACAGCCGAACAACTTGAGATCCATGATGGCGCGGTGCGTACGGTAGCGCAAATCGCTGCCAAAAAGTTCATGACAGAGATGGACCGTCTGTTAATGCAGAAGTGCTTGCTGATGGCGCGGATGGCATGCGACAGCACCTACTTGTGCGATCAGGAGGCGTCCGAGTACAGCAGCAAGCTGGAGAGGATCACCGAGGTAATGGCCGAGTTGGCCGCTGATCCAACGCGCAAGATCGTGCTGTTCAGCGAGTGGCGGCGAATGTTGGACCGCATCGAATCTCGGTTGGACGAAATGGGCTGTGATTATGTACGACTAGACGGCAGCGTGCCACAAAAGAGGCGAGCTGCCATCGTGTCGAAATTCCAGAATGCCCCTGCCTGCCGAGTGATCTGCATGACCAACGCTGGATCGACGGGCCTGAATCTGCAAGCCGCTAATACGGTTGTCAATGTCGATCTACCGTGGAACCCGGCCGTGCTGGAGCAGCGCATCGCGCGCGCCTACCGCATGGGGCAGAAGCAACCGGTGCACATCTACAAATTTGTGACCACCAACGCGGCTTACCCGACGATCGAAGAGGGCTTGCTGACCACGCTGGCAGCCAAGCAGGATCTGGCCGATGCGTCGATCAACATGGACAGCCAGATCGATGAAGTCGCCATGCAGAGCGGCATGGAGGATTTGAAGCGGCGTTTGGAATTGATCTTGCCGCCCAAGTTGGCCGCGCCGGTGGACGAGAGCCAACAGCGACGCGTGGTAGCGGAAGCAGAGCGCATGGCTGGAGAAAAGCGTCGCGAGCAGGTCGCCCAGGCCGGCGGACAATTGTTGTCCGCAGCCTTAGCTTTGGCCGGTGGCCTGGTCGGCAATGCAGCCACTGAACCAGATCAGGCCAAGGTCGATGCATTGACGAGCAAGTTGAGCGAAGCAATCGAGCGAGACGAACAAGGACGTCCACAGTTGAAGATCAGCTTAGACAGCGACGCCGCCCTGCGCGACCTTGCCACCACCCTCGCCAGACTGCTGGGCTGATCATCGCCGATCCCGCCCGCGATAGCCCCGATCGCAGCCCGTTTACATTGGATTTCCTGGATTCTCTCACGCGCTCGAGGAGGAATTCGGTATATGCCTTAATTGCCAAGGGAATACGTACTACGACAGGGATAAGATGACTTTCCCCCTGCGCCAAGTGACTAAGAAAACGGCAGAGCAGTTCGCCAATAATATCGACGTACTGCAATATCGACGTACTGCTGGCCGAACGGTGATTGAGCCTGACGCATAGCCGTGGGTGAAACCGTTGCAGAACTGTCGCTCCAGCAGGCAGACGAAGCTAGAGCAAGTCCACGCCATTATAAGGAAGGTTTGTGCATGGATGGGCCATACGCACAACGTCGCGCACAAGCCCTACCTGACGGTGACGTCCAAAAGGCGGCAAAAACTGGGGACTCACTGGGGATGCAACCGCCCGTTTCAGCCCGCAAGCTTGACGCGCAGCACATGCCGGCGGTCGCCAACGTCGATTCCACATTCGCTCAGGCGAATGGGACTGCCATAGATTCGCTGGTTTGCATCGCCAACCAGAAACAGGTCGTTTTTACCTGGTTTGGCGAGCGACCGAATGAGCCGCCAAGCCGGCGCAGTGAAATCTTGCGACTCGTCGACCAAGACAGCCGCATATTTGGGCCCCTGGGAAACGCTATTCTTCGTAGCGTCCCGAACCACTGATGACCACACCTGTAATCCACGAGCTTTCATATTCGATTGGAAGGCTTCAAAAGCCTCCCATACTCGCTTCCGTTGCAAACGATCGAGCGATTGACTCTGGCCGATGCGCGACATACGCAAGTACTGACGCTCGTCGGAAATCCCGCGAACCTCGATCGCATAGGTCCACTCATGCTGCAGCTCGGGCGCCGATAATGGACAGTTCTCAGTTACGGAAAGATCCCAACAGTGCATCAAGTCTGCAGAGGATGCGATCTCGACATGCGCGTCATCGAGCATCCGCCGCGCAAGTTGGTCAATATGTACGACTTCAATCCTGCTACGTTCCGCTCCACACAATAGATCGAGCTGCCTAGAAATAGCCTCCGCTAGGTTCGCCGTAAAGGTCGTAAAAAGTATTCGATCCGATGAGTTCTGGAAGACACTCAGTGCCAGATGCTTTGCTCGGTGCAAGGCGACTACGGTTTTTCCAGTTCCGGCACCACCTTCGACGATCACCGGGCCGGCCGCATCCATGCCAACCATAGCCTGTTGTGTTGGATGTAAGAATATTCGCCACTGTTCGAGCGAAGCATCCAGTACTCGCTCTAGGTCGTCTACCGACTTGATTTTTACCAGTCGCCGCCGACTATCGGGATGTTCCAGGGATTCTTCGACCGATGGTACGCTGGTTCTACCGGACGGGATCGACACCGCTGCCAGAATCTCATCCACTGGCACATTGTCAGCCAGCCAATACAGTGCTTCTCCCGCTTCGGCAGGAAGATGGCGAGCTATCGCCTGCAAGTCGTCCAGGTTGCAGACTTCACGGACGGCGGGAACCAGTACCTCGGGCACTCCAAGTGACACCAAGGTTTGACCTGAATGTTGCTGGAATAACCGGGTGGCATCTATCGCATCAGCATCCCCTGATGCTACTTCATTCCGGTCCTGCCGCATCGTCCGCGATACCTCGTCGACAGCAGCAGGGTCATAGATTTGAAATGCATGCGTCTCTGGGTTCACATCAAATCGCTTCTTGCTGGCCCAAGCCATCGCTTCGTCGTGGTTGTCCACCCACAACATGACGTGCACATCCCCTTCACTAGGGTGCAGAACGATTGCTCGATACTGTTGATCGATTCTGACCGTCCTGACGCGCTGGTCGAGAACGTTGTTGATTTTCTCGTAGTTGATTGCCGAGGAATGTGAATTCTCAACGAACTTGCGAGTGAACTCGCGCACTTTCTTCTGAAGCCGATTGGGTAGTTTAGCCAGTGACTCTAAGAACTCGGCGGTGATGGCTAGCTGCGTCATTTCCCCGTCCCCACAATGTCTAGCAGGCTGTCTGCCGTCGTTTCCTTGGCGTAGCGAACATCCCAGCTCTGCTTTTCGAAATGTCGATAGTCCTCGCCCTGATCACCTAGTAGGACAGCGAGCTGAGAACCGGGCCAAGCCAATTCAGCAGTCGCTACCACTGTCCCACTGGCGACGAGCTCGTAGCCGACGACTGGCAGTGGCAGTCCGGCGTCACGCGATGCAACCAAGAGTGCGTGTACATCTTCATCTGCGATCTCAAGCAGGCTTGCCCATCTCTCAGAATCCATGGCTGAAGCTGATTCACCAGCGGATTGTTGCTGGACGTCCGAATCCTGGGAGTCGAACCAACTCGTGTCTTCGGCAATCTGAGTAGCCAAATCCTTGCCAGACAGGAATTTGGCCAACCTCTTAAAAGCAGTCGCCATCGCTTCGCGCTCCGACAGCTCAACATACGAGATGCTTATGACCTGATAGCCGTTGTCGCGTAACCAACTACGTATCTCACGATCAACCTCTGCCGTCGCTGCATTGCCATGAATGTGGCTGCTCAAGCCGTCGAGGTAAATGCACACGCCACGGTCCTCAGGGTCGTCCTCGTCCCCTGCAAAAAAGACGTCTGGCGTGGTGCTGCCGATTTGATGGCTTAAAGTGAGCTTGTGGCCGAACCGAATCTGCTGTTGAAAGCTTCCCGACGAAAACCCTGCGGCCGCCAATAGATGCTTCAGCTTCATCTCGGCGTCGTTGACCGGCATTCCTTGATCGCTGACGGTGGCTGTCGACGTTTGAGATGGCGGAATAGTGTGTCCAGCCACTAAGCTGTCGCCCCAATTCCTGATCAGCTCTAGCGCCGCATGGCGATCGAGATACTTATGGTAAAAGCCGTTGCGGAAAGTTTGCAAGCAATCATTGCATGAAGAACCGCAATCCGAAGGGCAGCCTGCCAGGATCTCAGCCGCGATGGTACAGACCTCTAGAAAGTTCTCAGTGATTTGGTCGAGCAGCCCTGAACCTCCGGGCATGGGATCCCACAGAACCCCACGCACTTCATCCCGATCCGTGTCTCCCAACACCAGCACGTGTAGGTCGTCAATGTGCATGTCCAGTAACTGTGTAGACGCCATCCGTATCGCTTCGAGCACACTATATGCAGCAATTGCATGGGGGAGGTCATTCAGAGTGATGGCATCTGCCACGACGTCTGCGTAGAAGCCAACGTTGGTTGGAGTCTTGCCACAGCGGTCTCCGTGCCCTTCGCGAAAGCTCTGCAGTTGCCGATCTGAGGACAACGGCGAAACACTGTAGCCGCATATTTCGCAAACAGGGTATCCCAACTCCGGTTCGCTGCGTTCAATCAAACTCGAAGCACCGACATTGACCATGCGGAAGTGCACTCCGCGCCGCAGTTGCAGAGGTTGGCTTCCCCAGTCGAAGTGTTGCCCGCCATTATGTCTTCCTTGCTCGATGCCAAACGTGGCCACCGACATCTGAAAGCGAGTTTCCTCCTCGTCTGAAATCTGCGAGGTATGCACGAGATCGACGTCGCACACGGGAATTGCTTTTAGCTCGTTGGCTGCAAATGAAGCCTGCGCTGCGCCTAAGCTGGTGACTGCGAGTGCCTGGCGTTCAATATTGACATTAAACACGGGCTTGTCTGTCTGCTCGTCCTCTGCCTCTTGATGGAATCTCCGAGCGACGAAGCGATGCCCATTGGCATAGATCAAATTGCCGGGAACATACTCGCGTAAAGCCATGCTGGAGGCGCGTGGTAGCGAAAAATCCATGGAGCCAAGCTGCCAATAGGGTACTTCGGCCATCCCTACGACCGAGCCGGTATCCAGCCCGTAGCCAGGCATAAAACCCTCGCTGGCAAGCAAGCTGAAGGTATTGATGTCATCCACGCCCTGAGTCTCTCTTCGCTGGCGCGTTCTGATCCCTTTCAGCTTCTTGATCATGCGGTCACATCGCTTAAAGTGTGCATCGTCCTCGGCTTCCAAAGTCCCCTGTTCATCACGGATCTTATTGAGTCGAAGAATTTCCTTGAAGGCCCACTGCAGGCGTTTTCTCAGTCGCTTAATAACTTCCAAAAGGCGGAGCGAGGTATCATCGACGTGTTTTGCCAGCGCTTCCGTCGACGTCGACGCGGCGTCTGACTCAGGCCAACCTTGCTGAAATATCAAGCGAATCTGCTGTAGCAGATCGTCGCGATACCGCGTGATCAGCGCCGCCAGTGGACGCACATCAAACAATTCGCTGCGGAGCTGCCCATCGCTCTCGAACAAGTAGCCGTCGATCCGCGGAGGAAACATGGTGCGCAGAACCTGCTGGATATACTTTCGCTCGTCATCGCTCAAGGTGCTCTCGTTGGAAGCCAACTGATTCAGGCGCGTTAGCAGTGCTGCGTGAACGTGCTTGGACACCAACAGGTCATTTCGCAAGTTGAATGCGGGTGGGTCGACACGCCCCGCCAACATGCGCAGCGGATCGTTGTAATACGACCGATCGTGCGAAATGGAGCGACAATAGGTGACATTGACTGCCATCCTGTTTCGTCGTCCTGCACGACCCGCTCTCTGCCAATAGTTGGCCGGCAATGGTGGCACGTTTCTCAATAGGACCGAGTCGAGTGCACCAATATCGACGCCCAACTCGAGCGTGGGGGTGCAGACCAAGACATTTACTTTGTCGCCGTCCCCCTTAAACCAATTCTCAATCCGCTCGCGGTGCTCTTGCGGCACCATCGCCGTGTGCTCTTCGGGACTGAGCATCGTGTAACGTTGGTCGAGTAGCTGGAGGTTGTAGTCGTCTGACTCCTCGCCAACAAACTCCAACGTACCATCGCACTGCCAAGCCAGACAGCGTTCGCGCGGCGTACGTCGGCTAACCTTTCGGCGGCAACGATTGCAGCGATAGAATCCATGATTCTCAGAGATCCGCAGCTTATTGGCGTCAATTTGGTACACGCCGCTACAATTGGGCAGTGGTCGATCCTTGCTGCTCTTAAGGGTCACGGGTACGAGAATAGCTACTTGCGGATCTGTTAGATAATTCCACAGCTCTGTTAAAAACTGCTCCATGTCGTCTGGGGATACGCCCCATTTTTTGGCGACCGAGCTGACAAGTGTTTGCTGCTTGCTGTGCCACTGGAAGACGATCTCCGTTTTATCGCCGGCAGCGCGCACGAGCTTCATTCCCTGCACACCTTGGGGAATGGGCATGTAGCCTCGCTGAATTTCGCGATCCCCTTCCTGCCAGTAACGCGAGAAGATGCCTCGTCGCGCATCGTACAGTAGCCGGCGACGACGCAGGTGGTCGAGCAACGCTTCGATCCCGGCTTTCAGATCATCAGGAGCAATTTTCAGACGCCTCGACCAAGATTGAATTACCGGTGCGGCGACATCCAGGTTTTCGTAGCGGATCTTGATTCGTCCCCACGGTTCCAAGCCAATTCGTTGATTCCCCGCCATGGTAATCTCACGCAACACCTGAATGCGCAGGAAATGTAGACGCTCGTCAGCGTGCGATCCGCCGCTTCCCTCCTTCGGCACCGCCCGCCACACCTCGGGAATTAGCACGCGCGAAAGAGAATCGTTGTCATCCAGTTTGTCACTCATGCGCAAAGCGATATCGCCGATGGCAACTTCGCTGCCAGAGATTGCGTCAGCCATCAAGCTGCGGAGTCGAAATCGACGAGCGTGGTCCTTCATCCAGCCAGCTTGGAAGGCTGCGTCCTGCCGGTTGTCGGCGAACAGCAATAGCCGTTTGCGATCCGCGTGGTGGATCATATCCTGCGCCAACACGTGTACATCGGAGACGTTGGTCGCTCGCAATTCGCGAATGGGCTCACGGTAGCGGCGCCCCATCGCCTTGCCACGCGCATTGCACGATAAGCAGGAACTCAGGTGGCCAGGGCTTTTGTCGCTCGATCGGACCGAGAACAAGCGGACTTGATCACCTGCCGCACCACACGCACAGCACAGGCTGGCACCTGTTTCATGGGCCGCCCCACAGTGACGGCAGAATGAAACGGCTGCGGTGCGAGTAAGAGCATCGGTTTCTGCTTCGTCCTGGCTGATCAGCTTGTCCACCAGCACGACGCGCATGCCGCCGTTGGTTTCAGCCATCGGCTCCCAAAAGACTGCACCACTTTCATTTAATTGCCCACCTTCGGGCTTGGCTCCCGTAAACTCAAAGTCCTTCAGCGAAGTGATGAAATAGTGCTGGCCGCAGGTCGTGCAGGTAAAAACTCTGGGCCGCCAGACGTGAGTATCGTCCTGTTGAGCCGCCAATTCATCCGCGCTACTCAACCACAACTTCGGAGCGTTCCCCTGCGGAAATGTCACAACGCCGCCGCTGATTCCTCGGATGAAGGCGTGGGCCACGGGGCGCAGTAGCGGCCGACCATTCTTCACTGCCGCCGCTCCCAGAGCTAGATAAGCGAGCAGCTCTTCTTCGCTGACTGGCCTGCCGGCCGTCCTTTCCAGTTCTCCCAGCAACAACCGTAGTTCACGCGGCCCCTGCAGCGCAGTCGCTATTTGAGCGGCGACCTCATTGGTACGCAGTTCGTCGAACAGCATTTGTGTCCAATCACCCGAAGCTAACTCTCGTCCGGTAAGCATGAGATACGCCGCCCGTACTTCGCTTTCGACGTGGTCGCTCTCGAGTGCATTGAGCGTTCGAGTCAGCAGAGCTGCATGGTCTCCTGGCGGGGCCGCAGGCGTCTGGCGAGGAACCGTCCAATCCTCCTTCTGATACTCCTCGTTGACCGTCACGACCGTATCTGCCGGCAATCCAAAGAAGCGCGCCGCGAACTTGCGCGCTGCGTCGGGCTCCTGCTTGTCGACGATAGTAGCTGACGTAGCGATACACGTCGTATGGTCCGGGCCCTTGCCGCAATAGACTCGCAAGCGACGGATTAAGCAGGCTGTCTCCGCGCCTTGGATTCCGCTGAAGGTATGCGCTTCGTCAAACGCCAGGAAATCGAGCCGCGCGTCGGAGAACAGTTCGATGTCGGTCTGACGTGTCAGCAGCAGCTCTAGTTGCTTGACGTTCGTGAGCAGAATTCGCGGCTGCTTACCGGGCGTTCGCATCGCTTCACGAGAGCACATTTCCTCGTAGGGATGGATCGAGTCGGGTAGATTGGCTTCGCGGAATTGCTTCAGTTTCGCGTGATAGTCGGCGTTACTACTGCCTTGGGGCATGCGGACACCCGAAACCTCACGTTCCAACTCGGGGGTCTTGCCGACGTACATTCCGAACGCGATACCGCTGCCGGCGAGAATTCCTCGTAGTCGATCGAGCTGATCCTCGGCCAGGGCGTTCATTGGGTAGACGAGCACCGCTGCAATACCAGCCGGGGCTTGTTGGTCACGCAGTTCCAGGCACTTGCTGATGATCGGATACAGAAAGCACTCTGTCTTGCCCGACCCCGTCCCGGTGCTGACCAGGGTGGGTTGTCCATCGTGAATAGCCCTAATCGCCTTCTCTTGGTGGCCATAGACGCGTTTGACGTAGCCGGGGATGAGCTGTTGCATGTGTGGATGGAACACACCATCGGCCACCAATTCTGCCACGGTAGCTCCTTCTCGGAAGCCACGCGACAAGCTGATGTACGGACCCTTCAGTAGCGGTGTGCGTCGAATGCTGTCCAGCGACAGTTGCTGACGCATCTGCTCGTTCAATTCGGGATCTGCGAACGGATAAGCTGAGTGCTGGTATTTGAGAAAGCTGCGAACAATCTTCTCGGTGTAGACGATCGGGTTTAGTGTCATAGTGAGTTTGATTCAGTCAAGCAAGATATCAGTAATGTTAGGGGAGGGCTCTCGTGAGTGTGCCTCGGTGCTGCTGCTATGCGAAGCGCAGCGGTATTTATACGGGCCTACTTCTATTGCCGAGGAAACAATGCCCGCCAGTCGTTACTTTCCTTGTAGAGGATGGGAAGGCTGTTGTTAGGGCAGTTTGAGAAGAATGTGACTAAAGCCTCGCAGTCGCCGAATCCGAGCGGCCACTTTTTCTCCAGTAGACGCCCTTTGTCTTGTGAGATCTCTCTAGCCCGAAGTCGGTCCGCGGAGTTTTCAAAAATGCCCGAAGTCTCACTGAATGCGCGGTCATCATCACTGAGAATATCGCAAACGAACAATTCAATCGGCAACGACAAGCTTTTGATTTTCTGATGGACGCGTTCAACGGCGCGTTCAAATGCGCAAACGGCGACAATAAATAACGGAACCCCCGCTTTTCTCAGTTGTTCCCCCATTCTTTCTTCGACTTGATCGAGGGATTCTTCAACGGATCCGCCCGTGCCAAGTAGATCGTCAATCGCAACAATCGCTGAGTATTCGCACAGATTGTTGCGGTGCTTTTCAACAAAATCGGTCGGACTGACCACGTTTTGAGTTAGGATATCGTTAACCTGGCAGAACAGCCTCGCGTACTGTGCACCGCTCTTGCCTACGTCACCGAGATAAGTCACCAGAACGTCTCTACGCTTTCTTTCCCCCATCTGTTTGCGTTCCGTAGATTTCTTACGAATAGCGCTCATTGCGATGGCGAGTTTTTCGCGGACAAGCTGGTCATTGTAGAACCGCAACTTCTGAAGCAGAAGGAATATCAGTCGCTGGTCTTGGTTTGAATCAAACTGATTAAGCCAAGCTCTAAGTGCTTCCTCGTTGACCGGCCGCGGACCATATTGCCCCCAACTAGATAGCAAATCACACAGTTCCTGCGATGTTACGTACGTTTCATTTTCGATTTGCTCGATTCGAAGCCGTTCAGCAGCATCCGTAAACTCAGTACTCAGAATGGTTGCACTGCGTTCTGCGAGGAATCGCTCAAAAAGCTTTACGCGGCACGACAGTTGTCCTCCGGAATGATCAACGAGGATCTTTCGTTGAACAAGTTGCCGCAATTGGCCATCAATAACAGCACTTTGTTCGTCTGCTACAACTCGCTCTTTAGTGACCGCTTCGTAGGTGCATTCCTCTCCTTTCCTAAGCAACGAGGCAATCGCAAGAAAGACTTTTCTGCGCAAGATGGATATTTCTTCCGTCTTCATACTCGTATCGAGAATGCCGTCCTCCCAGAAATGTTGAAAGCTGTTTTGCTCAGCATTCGAGTATGTACGTCTAGCACAGTTGTCTACTTCGAATTCAGTAACATATGAATCGCGACGATCGTGGCAATCATTTAAGATCGTATGGCAGACCATGTTCGTGAAGAAGGGATTGCCGGCGGACCAGCTGTAAAGCCTTTCAATGGCCACATCCGAAAACTCAATTGCATCTTCAACAGGTTTTCGAACTAGGTCTTGGAAATCACTCCATTGGTCCTCCTTGTTGAAGTAGTCGACAGCAAGGGGAACAAAGCGGTTCAACTGGTCCCCCTGCGCAGATACGATTAAGGGGATCTTCTCTCCACCAATCAAAATCAGCCCCACACCGGGCTTACCGCTCAATGCGCGAAGTTTCAAAAAGAAGCTGTCGCCAAGTGTTCCGCGTTTGTAG
>CAKQNH010000075.1 GCA_934255105.1 uncultured Pirellulaceae bacterium | reverse complement strand
GTACGGGATATCGCGCGAGGCTCAAGATCGTTTTGCGGCGACCAGCCAGAAGCGATATGCTGCGGCCGAACAAGCCGGACATTTCCAATCGGAGATCGTCGCAGTCGATGGTCTCGATCGAGACGAGCACCCGCGCCCCGATACGACCGCTGAAAAGTTGGCTTCGCTGGCCCCCATGTTCAAGAAAGATGGAATGGTAACGGCCGGCAACGCCTCGGGAATCAATGATGGTGCCGCGCTGCTGCTGCTGTGTGACGAACAAACCGGTCGCCAGTGCGGACTGCAGCCCATGATGGTGCTGACTGCGGCAGCGGCGGCGGGTTGCGAGCCTTCGCTAATGGGCATGGGGCCGGTCCACGCCATACGCAAGCTCGGCTGCAATGCACGAGATTTCGATATGGTCGAACTCAACGAAGCCTTTGCCGCACAGTCGCTGGCTTGTATCAAAGAGCTTGAGCTGGACGACGCCAAGGTGAATCCCGATGGCGGCGCGATCGCACTGGGGCACCCGATCGGAGCCAGCGGAGCGCGTTTGCTAGTTCATTTAGCACATCGCCAGCCACGCCGCGGGCTCGCCGCGTTGTGCGTCGGTGGTGGGATGGGATGTGCCGTAGTCGTGGAGCGCCCATCATGAAAAATGTCAGAGCAACCTCCGACGGCGTCTGGACCCCAACGCCGCAATCCCTGAGCGGCACCAACATAGAATGGCTAATGCAGTACGCGGCGGTCGATTCCTATGACGAACTGCATCGCTGGTCGGTGGACGAGCGCGAACCCTACTGGGCCGCCGTGGTCGAACGCTTGGGCATTCGCTTTCGCCAGCCCTACGACCGCGTGCTCGACCTTTCCGATGGAGTGGAATCGCCGAATTGGTTTCCGGGCGCGAAGATGAACATCGTGGAAAGCTGCTTTTCTGCTCCAGCGGACTCTCCGGCGATCGTCTTCCGCGACGAGGGTGGCGAGCTGTCAGTGATGACCGTCGGCGAATTGAAAACGATGTCTGCCCGCGTGGCTGCGGGGCTGGTCCGCTGTGGCTTCGCCCCTGGCGACGCGGTGGCGATCATGATGCCGATGACACCCGAGTGCGTGGCCGCCTATCTGGGTATCCTGTGGGCGGGCTGTGTGGCTGTTAGTATCGCGGACAGTTTTCGCCCCAAGGAAGTCGCTAAGCGCCTAGAACTTTCGGGGGCTGTGGGGATCGTTACTCAAGACGTGATCCGCCGGGGCGGCAAGTCGCATCCTTTGTATGCCATCGTGAAGGAGTCCGGCGCGCCCCGGGCGATCGTGATCGGTGATGACGAGGCAACCGAACTGCGCGATAGCGATTGTCGCTGGAGTGACTTCCTGGGCGCTGCGGATACCGTTCCAATTGCCGTCCAAGATCCGTCGGCACCGCTAAATATCCTCTTCTCGTCGGGGACGACCGGCGATCCGAAAGTCATTCCGTGGACTCATACCACCCCGCTGAAATGCGCCGCCGACTCGCATTTCCATCATAACGTCCGCCCCGGCGATGTGGTGGTTTGGCCGACGAACATTGGTTGGATGATGGGTCCCTGGTTGATTTTCTCTAGCCTTTTGAACCGCGCCACGATGGGACTGTATTGCGGAGCACCGACTGGTGCCGAGTTCTGTCGCTTTGTGCAAGATGCGCGAACCACGATGCTGGGTGTCGTCCCCAGCCTGGTGAAGACTTGGCGCGCGACCGGTGCGACCGAGGGTTTGGATTGGTCCTCGATCGAACTGTTCAGCTCGACCGGCGAATGCTCGGATGCGAGCGACATGCGGTGGTTGATGGAACAAGCTGGAGACCGACCGATCATCGAATATTGCGGCGGAACTGAACTCGGCGGTGGCTACATTACCAACGTCGTCGCGCTCCCCTGCGTGGCGGCCGAGTTCAACACGCCCACGCTGGGGTTGGACATGGTGATCCTCAATGAATCGGGGGAAGTCTCCGACAACGGTGAGGTCTTTCTTATTCCGCCGTCGATTGGATGCTCCACGACGCTGCTGAACAAGGACCACCACGAAGCCTACTATGCCGACACGCCGACGGGGCCGCACGGAGAGCGACTGCGGCGTCACGGAGACCAGATGCAGAAGCTTCCCGGGGGCGGTTGGCGAGCCATGGGGCGAGCCGATGACACGATGAATCTGGGAGGCATCAAGGTCAGCTCGGCAGAGATCGAACGCGTGTTGCAATCGGTCGCAGGGGTCTCGGAAACCGCCGCGATCGGCGTTGCTCCCAGTGGCGGCCCGAGTCAATTGGTCGTCTATGTCGTGGCATCTGAAGGACATGTTCAGGACCGAGCCGCGATGATGGCCAGCATGCAGTCGGCGATCCGGCAAGAATTGAACCCCCTGTTCAAAATCCATGAGCTCGTCTTCATCGACGCACTACCACGCACCACCTCGAACAAAGTCATGCGGCGCGTGCTCCGCGACCAATTCCAGCCTTAGCTTTGGGAGGCAAGCGGGCGCCGCCCTCGGCTGCGTGGCTGTGAAAGCAGCGCAGCGTTGTCACCGCCTGCGCCACCACTTATGCCGTCGCCTGCGCGGGCCGTGCCTAGGAGTTCGCCTATTCGATGGTGCCCGAGAGACTCTCGCATTGAGCACATCCAGCGGTGCATTTTGGCCTGCTGCCGCTCGGCGTTAATCGATTTCAATTCCATGAAAACCATTAATATGAAGCACAAGATCTTAATCACTGGCGCGGGCAGCGGCCTCGGCCGCAGTCTGGGGATCTCGCTTGCGCAGCAAGGGCACGCGCTCTTGATCACGGATGTCGATCTCGCCCGCGCGGCGTCAGTAGCTGAGGAAATCACCTCCGAGGGCGGAACGGCGACGGCGCACCGCTTGGATGTGACTTCCGAAACAGGCGTGCAGGGTTTGTTCGGCCAATACGGCTCGGTGGGTGTGCTGATTAACAATGCTGGCCTGCAGCATGTCGCGGCGCTGGCTGAATTCCCAGTAGCGAAATGGGATTTGCTGTTCGATGTCATGGTCAAGGGGACGTTTCTGATGACGCGGTCGGCGTTGCCAGGCATGCGAGCGGAGGGCTTCGGACGCATCGTCCACATCGGCTCGATCCATTCGCTCGTCGCCTCGCCCTACAAAGCGGCCTACACCGCCGCCAAGCACGCGCTGCTGGGTTTCTCCAAAGTGTTGGCGCTGGAGACCGCCGGAACCGATATCACCAGCAACGTGATCTGTCCGGCCTACATCCGCACCCCGCTTGTCGACGCCCAGATCGGTGACCAAGCTCGCGCTCGCGGCATTTCAGAACAACAAGTGATCCAGGACGTGATGCTCGCCCCAATGCCCAAACAAGCATTCATCAGCGGCGAAGAGGTGGCGGCAGCAATCGAATACCTGATCAGTCCGCTGGCGCGGAACGTGACCGGGCAGACCATCACGATCGACGGAGGCTGGACAGCGCAATGAGTTTACTGATCATCCTGGCGGCCCTTGGGTTTTTGATGCTGGCAGCCTATCGCGGTTTCAGCGTGATCTTGTTTGCGCCGCTGGCGGCGATGGGGGCGGTGCTATTGACCGATCCGACTGAGGTCGCGCCGATGTTCACTGGTCTGTTCATGGAAAAGATGGCGGGCTTTCTAAAATTGTATTTCCCGATCTTTCTGTTGGGCGCCATCTTTGGAAAAGCGATGGAGCTATCGGGGTTCGCCAAGTCGATCGCCTCGTCGATCATCGCACTGCTGGGACGCGAGCGAAGCGTGCTGAGCATCGTCGTCGTTAGCGCGCTGCTGACCTACGGCGGCGTGTCGTTATTCGTAGCGGTGTTTGCCGTCTATCCCTTTGCCGCCGAATTATTCCGTCAAAGTGGAATCGCCAAACGCTTGATTCCCGCCACGATCGCGCTGGGAGCGTTCAGCTTTACGATGGATGCAATGCCGGGGACGCCGCAGATCCAAAACGTGATACCGGCTGCTTTTTTCAAAACGAACATTTATGCTGCACCGTGGTTGGGGATGGCGGGCAGTTTGTTTGTGTTTATTGGCGGAATGATCTATTTGCAATACCGCTGCGCCCGCGCCGCGGCCAGCGGCGAAGGCTACGGGGACACACTGGTCAATGAACCCGAGTCGTTTCATCACGACACGCTCCCGGCGGCTTGGATCGCGATTCTGCCGCTGATCCTGGTGGCGATCACGAACAAAATTTTGACGGCAGCGATCCCACGTCTGTACGACGAACACCACACGTTTTTGCCCTCCGTGGTTGGCACGGCGGAACCAATCCAACAGGAAGTCGCTAAGATCTCGGCGATTTGGTCGATCGAAGCCGCGCTGTTGATGGGGATCCTAGCCGTGGTGTTGCTGGCTTGGAAACAGATGCGGGACAAGCTTTCCGAAGGAACAAAACCGGCGATCTCAGGTGCGATATTGGCCGCCACCAACACCGCTTCGGAATATGGCTTCGGCGCCGTTATCGCCGCGCTACCCGGCTTTTTGATAGTGTCCAATGCGCTGAAGTCGATTCCCAATCCGTTGGTCAACGAAGCGGTCACAGTGACGGCCCTAGCAGGGATCACCGGGTCTGCCTCAGGCGGTTTGAGCATCGCCTTAGCCGCGATGTCGGAGTCGTTCATCCAGAATGCTCAGGCAGCGGGGATTCCGATGGAGGTGCTGCACCGCGTGGCCTCGATGGCCAGCGGCGGCATGGACACGCTACCTCACAACGGTGCTGTCATAACGCTATTGGCCGTCACCGGGCTGACACATCGCCAAGCCTACGGCGACATTTTCGCGATTACTCTGATCAAGACGCTCGCCGTGTTCGTCGTGATCGCCCTGTACCAAGCGACCGGATGGGTTTAACCTAGGCAGTTGGCAAACCGACTAGGCTATGAATTTTTACGTAGCGGAACTTGCCACAACGCATCACACCAAACATCCTGGGAGCTCTAGTCGAATGAAGTACTTTTTGGCGATCATGCTACTGCTTGTTTCTGCGGTCATGCTAACGAGTCTGTCAGCGGCAGAACTATCAGTTCGCCAGCGGGTGAGCGTCTCAGTCCCCGAAGCACATCAGGCGGTCGCCGTTGATGCAACATCTTTTTACGCCATCGCCAGTCGCACCATTGCGCGGTACGAAAAGGGAACGAACAATCCTCTCGCAAACTGGACGGCACCGGGTGGGTCCGCGATCTTGCATCTCAACAGTGGCGTCATCGTCGATGGACGGCTGTACTGCGCCAATTCCAACTGGCCCAAGACGCCACTGAAAAACTCAGTGGAGATCTTCGAAGCGGAGACATTGCGACATCTTGAATCAAAGCCATTTGCCGAAACTGTGGGAGCCATCAACTGGATTGACCGCCATCGCGGAGCGTGGTGGATCGTCTTTGCCTACTACGGCGATGCCGATGTTCGTCAAACTAAACTTCTGCGCTATGACGACCAATGGAACCCAACGGGCCAATGGGTATTCCCCGAGTCTGTGATTCAACGTTTTCTGCCCAATAGCAATTCCGGTGGCGCGTTCGGTCCCAACGGACGGCTGTTCGTGACTGGCCATGATCACGCGGAACTCTATGTCCTGGACGTGCCGGCCGAGAGTGGCGAGCTCAACCACATCGGCACGGTCGCCGCGCCGATCGCGGGACAGGGAATCGCATGGGATCGCAGCGACATAGGCACGCTATTTGGCATCGTTCGCCGCAGCCAAGAAGTGGTTTCGATGCGGTTGTCGCATACTGATGAGTTTACAGAGCTCCAGCAGCCCGTGGAGTGGCTCCGCCACGAGGACAATCCTGTATTGCCTCCACGCGCAGGCGAATTCGACGCCACGCGGTGCATGAATCCTTGGGTCATTCAGGAGCAGGACAAGTATCGCTTGTTCTACTCTGGAGGTGGAAAGGATGGCAAACAGAAAATCGGCGTCGCGACTGCTGCGGTCAACGACCTAACAGACTGGACGCGAAGCGGTCCATTGTTTTCTACTGGACCGGCGGGTTCATTCGATGCTCAATGGTGCGTGCTGCCCCATTTCGTACGCATCAATGACCACCGCTGGCATCTGTACTACACCGGCAATGCTGGGCACGGATCGGGGCTCAGCGCGTTTCCCGGGATCGGGCTGGCAACGAGTGACGACGGAATCAACTGGCAGCGGCGTGGAGACCAACCGGTGCTCGCGCCAAGCGGGGAACACGGCGCGCCCGATGCGATCGGCGTTGCCGGCGGTTCTGTTTTGCAGGTGCCGCTGGACGACGGATCATCGCATTGGCGATTCTACTACACGGGCTGTCCGACGACCGGCGAGGCACACGCGCTGAATCAACAGAAGGCAATTTGTTTGGCGGTATCCGAAGACGGCATCGACTGGACAAAACGAGGCGCAGTCATGCTTCGTGACCCTGATCGCGACTATGAAGACATCGGCGTTGCTGGGCCCGTTGTACATCTAGAGTCCGACGGCCTGTATCGGATGTGGTATTCAGCCATTGGTACGCGGCACGGATTTTATTCCATTTGCTATGCCGAATCCGACGACGGAATCCACTGGCGCCGCGGTGCTCAGGCCGACGACAATCTTCAGTTGTCGCCAACGGGCAGCGGCTGGGAACAGCAGATGGTCGAGTATCCCACTGTCATTCGCGAAGGCAACCATCTCCGCATGTTCTACTGCGGAAATGGTTACGGCCGCTCGGGGATTGGTACAGCCGTATCGAAGTGAATGCTCATGTGAGTGCATCTGCTGACGACCGATCTGCGCGGGTTCGCAATTTACTGAGCGGACTCGCGCCACCAGACCTTAAAATTGGGTTTGGTACTTATCCGTCATAGACCGCCGAACTTCTCCGGTCAATTTGTCGACGACACCCATCGCTTGCTGATAGCTGCCCACCTCAGCCAAGGACTGTCGACCAACTCCGTAGGAGTCGCCATAATAGCCGCCGTAATAGGTCGTGCCAGATAGCTTTCCACGGCCATGCACTTGGCTGGTGTCAACGCTACCAGTTTGAATCGCCACGCCATTGCCACGCAAGACGCTGGCCACATTTGTACCGTAGTCGATCATCTGTGGATCGACTTGAAGAGTCGGCAATTCATCGATGCGCCTAGCCTGTTGCTCGTCCCATTTGGCTCGGTATCCAGTTGTTTTTGCGTCGTAGTTGCGTACGCGGTCGATAAGACTTTTGACGCTATCAAAATAAGTCTTGGTGGCGGTTAAGGTCCGACTGTCGCCCCCTTGTCCCGTCGCCGCTGGCTGGCTGGCCTCTTTGACCACTTGAGCCGCATAGCTTTGCAAACTGAAGATGTTCAAAACGCCATCGAGCGAATTGGCAGAGATTGGCCCTTGGAAAATTAGTGAATTGCCATCCACCTTCGTCCTCCACGACGCGACTTCAGGTGCCGCCGTTCCATTGTGATTCAAAACCTCGTTGAGCACAGCGGCGGCATGAGGTGCGAACTCCGCCGGCGACTCGCCAAATTGAACAGACAAAATGCACTCAGACAGACTGCGCCGGCCCACGATAATGCTCAGCCCTTGCACCGAGGACAACAATTGCGCTAAGGCTTGAGGATCCTGCTGCCCTAGCGATTCGAACGAACTAAGCCGAGTTGCTAAATTAGCAGGTGAAAAGGCGTTTTCGAGATCGACAGCCAACATGAGCGATAAGAAGGCTTCGGATTGTTTAGCTTGTTGCGTGAGATAGGCTGGGATGGGGTTGTTTTCTTGGCTATTAATCCATGAGGCTACGAGCGATCGTCGTGCAGGCCGCAGGAAACCGATGCGATTGTCGCTGAGCGGCACGAGGTAGCTCTGCTTGGGTGTCCAGACGACCGGTTGGTCACCAATCTTGTCCACGTATCCACCCATCGCCGCAGCCAACTTGTCCGCGTCCAAAGTCTTTGTCACCGTCGCATAGCCGGCTTCCCAATTCGGAACCAAGGAGGACGTGTCCAATTCGGAAACGAGCCACACGTCTTCCACTCCATCGGCAATGGTCAGTGGAATTTTAGCATCTGCTAGCAGCTTTTTCAGCGCGGGTATGTGCATATACCCAATAGCATTCGCAGGGGATGGAGAGCGGAGAAGAAGCTTTTCTAATTTCGCTTCTTGACCGATAGCAAAAGAGGGTAGCAGGAGAAAACAAGTCGCCGTTAATAGTCGGACGATTACGCACTGTGACATTCTAGCAACCCGTTTCAAAAGTTTGGAAGGCGTGACTCGAGTCGTCCAATATATTCCAACGACAGCCCTGAAACCAGCGCTGTATTGAATAAAGATCGACCTACAGCCTGAAGTTCAATTGAAAAGTGGTATCCGAGAGGCGAGATATTCCGCCCGCCCTTGGACCAAGGCAGGTGTACCAGCTACGTAGATGCAGACAGAAGCGAAGTCGATCTGAGCCCGGTCGGTCCACTAATGCTGCTTGTTTTAGGACAGGAAGATCTGAGGACAGGAAGATTAAGAAGGCTCCCACCATTTCCCTGATCCATGGCTTTGTTCGCTTCCGTAGAAGTTCGTATGCGTAGTGACGAGTCTCACGCAATGGCGCATAGCCGTAGAAGTGGTCAGGAGGAGAGCTGGTAGAATTACCCGCGCGTTGTTGCCTCGGATCGTTTAGAATGGAGCTACACGCTATTTCCTTGCAAGATAGGGATTTTCAAATGTCAACCATTGATGCTTCACCGGATTGGTTTGAGACGGTCAGTCGGCTTTCTTTTCCATACTGCTAATGAAGGAACCGTCTTCACGCGACCACTGTCTGCTAGCAGTTTATCCGAAGTGAGTGTGATATATTGGCTTGTAACCGCTCACGGATTTGCCTGATCTTCGCTGATCGATGCGATCAAGAAGGCGAAATAGATGCCTATTGCTCGAGCTTATCTATCTCTGAGGTGAGCTTTAGTTTACCAGCCCAGAGGTTTAGATACGCTCTGTCCAAATCTGGATTAAGCTCGAGCAAACGTTGGCAATCGGCCAGATCGATCAGTCGTCCCGCTTGCATCTTAAGTAATATTAAATCTTCGCAAGTCGCTACCCGTATGCGGGTCTTTAGCCCAGCGTATTCAATCGCAATGGCACGCTTGGCCAAGCTCTGATGAAAGTCGGATCGACCGATGAGGAAGTCGACATCAATTTCGACGTATTCGCCTGGAGGACAATGTTCCGCTTGCAGCACGCGCATGCTACCGAGCTCAACTATCGCAGGTTGTCGTCTCGGTCTGCAATCGAGCGCCTCGCAGATCGAAAGCAATTGTTGATCGTCGCTGGCGGCCAACAGTAGATCTATGTCTTGCGTACTTCGGGGGTAATTCCAAATCGGCAGCGCCAGTCCACCGACCAAAGTCGCCGTCACCCCGTGCCGCTCTAGCTCAGTCCAGATTCGGCCAAGAGTTTGAATGACTAAATTGGGAGTCACTGATGCTTGTCCTCAGTTGTGTTTTGCATGGCTTGTTGTTCACGCCATCGCGCCGCCTCGCGCTCCAGCCGCTCGGCGGCCAGGTCCCGTTGGTGGCGATACCACTTGCGGTAAGCCACTTGGAGATCTTCTTCGGGGCCAATCTTCAGCCGGAGTCCCGCCAAAATCATTTCGTGCGTAGCCTCCATCGTCTGATACCAAATCCGCATGTTGCGATCGATTCTCGCTTGGTCAATAGACATCTTTACCTCACTCTAATTAGCTGGCGTCGCGGTGGGTGGCGTCGCCGATGAGTGGGGGCAGTTCCTTGACTTCGATGACTTCGCCCTCGATGATGTCATCAGAGTCGCCCCAAGGCGAAGTGCCGGAATGGTTCCAAGCTGAACCGCTGGTGGGAGGCCAACCGTGCGTCTGCCCGCCGCGGAAGCCAGCCGACTGAGGATGGCCTTGCGCTTCGAAACCTTGCCCCATGGCGCGCACGCGCGCAGAGAGCAATTCGGCAGTGCCAGCGACAAATATGAACGCCGCCAGCAGCACGAGCATCCAACTATAATAGAGTCCCAAGATGCCAAGAAACAACGCCATCCAGCGGCCCACACGCGCGGCGACTTCGGTGGCACGCAAGTGTCCCAGCCGCATGGCCAACAAGCTGCGCAGCACACGTCCGCCGTCCATCGGAAAGGCGGGGAGCAAATTGAACACGGCTAGAATTAAATTAGCCACCAACAATTGCTCGGCGAATCCCAGACCAAATATCTCAGTCGCGGTGTCGGGCGCAGAGAAGGCAACCAACATGACAACCGGCAACAGGCCTGCCGCAATGACAAAATTGACAGCAGGGCCTGCCAAAGCAACTACCAATTCTTGGTAGGGCTTTTCGGGCAGGCGCTCCAATCGAGCCATGCCGCCAATCGGCAATAATGTAATGTCGAGCGTACGAATACCAAAATAAGCCGCCGCGCCCGCGTGCCCGAATTCGTGCAAGGCAACACAGGCAAAGACGCTCAGCACAAATGCGGCCGCCACAATGCCAGCCACCGGCCCACTCTGCTGCGAAACAGTTATTAAGTAAAAGGCGATCAAAATCCAGAACGTCCAATGGATGTAGACGTTGATCCCGCCCCATTTGCCAAGCTTCATACCAATCCCACGTTGTATAAGCAATCGATCGTGCGCATACGCCGCCCATTTGTGCGGACGACGGGTTCTGCAAAAACCCACTTCATCAGTTCAGGTATTGTACCCGACGCACCTGTGGGAGTGCTATCTGCAAACTGTGGGCCAAGAGTGGGTGGTGCACCTGCTGTCTAGCTTCGGGCTGCTCGCAATACCCAAGGGTTGGCAGAGTAGCCAGCCCCGACGGCATCGGCCCCACGGTCGCTTGGTTGCAGCCTTAATTTGTAGAACGGTTGTCCCAACCGTTTTCCGAAGCAGTTGGGACAACTGCTCTACTCACTACCCCAATATTAAACATGGACGGAGCACTAGCCTCCAAACTTTTTTATCAGCGAGGCAAGCTGGCTGGGTTCGTGAAAAGTGGTGGACTATATGGAAGCAGGGGTGCGCATGCCACGGAGCAAACGGGCAGGAGTGCCTTTTTAAACCCCACAAGTTATTCCTGGCCACGTGAATCGTACCCCTGCCCGCGCGCGGGAGGGGTCGAGCCTAGGCGAGGGGGAGGGCGGAGACGGATTGCACAGAAGTAGATTGCGCTTGCCCTCTCCCTCGCTTAGGCTCGACCTCTCCCAGAGGGAGAGGATCTAGTGCGAGCAGAGCTAG
>CAKQNH010000074.1 GCA_934255105.1 uncultured Pirellulaceae bacterium | reverse complement strand
ACCACAGGGTCCGCCCTGCGTGACGAGCAGTCCGGTCGCCGTGGTCCAGCAGCAGTTTGGCCACTCCGGCACCCACCGTGCCCAGGCCAACAATGGCGACTTTCGTTTTTTCCATCACTGAATCCGCTAGTATAGGGGCTTGGCGCGGAGTGCCTTGTGCAAGAATTGGGCACTCGGCCGAAATCCGAGCCGCATATCCTACTCGAAACCCCCTTGGGTTTGGCAGGTGGGGTTTGCAAGTGGATCTAAGCGGCGCGGCTGGTCCCCCTGACGCGCAACGATTGTCCCTCTAAAATGGCGTCTGTCGACACCAAACCATTTTTTTACCGTGGGCACGCATGTTACGTTCTTTTCTCCTGCTTTTTAGCTTCGTAGCCGTCCTGACTGCGATTGCCGTGCTGGCACCCTCGCCGGCGCTCGATCAGGCCAGTGAGAGCCATTCCTCGCTCGGGGATTTGCTGTCCGTCCGCTCGCCAATCTCCAGCAGTCAGGATGGCGATGCCAGCCACAGCGGCGAAGATGGTATTGCCCCGTTGACGATGCAGGATTTGATCGAGTTGGCCGAGCGAATACTAGCTGATATGCGAGCTAATGTGCATGATTATCGGGGCGTTTTAGTCAAGCACGAGCGGATTGGGGGCAAACTGGCCGCCCAAGCACGGATGGAATTCAAAATCCGCAATCCCACCAAATCGCCAGAGGCTGGCTTGGCTGCCTACATGAAGTTCACCCAGCCACGCTCGGCGCGCGGACGCGAAGTGATTTGGATCGAGGGCCAGAACGATAATAAATTGGTCGTTCACGAAGGTGGCATGCTCAACCTATTGCGGATCGAACTAGCCCCCAACAGCACCCTGGCCATGTTGGGGAACAAATACTCGGTCACGGAAATCGGCATGCTGCGCTTGGTCGAAAAGTTGATCGAAAAAATAGATCGCGGCGTGGATTTGAGCCGCTGCATCATCGAAACTCGCCACGGGGAGATGGTGGGAGACCGCTCCTGTCAACTGATCCAAGTGACCCAGCCCCGCAGCGTGCCAGGTGCCGATTTCTATATCGCGCAAGTTTTCTTGGATGCCGAGCGGCAGATACCGCTGCGCTACGCCGCTTTCCTGTGGCCCGAGCAAGCGGGCGGAGAGCCACCGCTGGAGGAGGAGTACACGTATCTGGACGTCGAGCTGAATGTAGGACTAACCGACAGCGACTTTGACCCCGACAATCCAGCCTACAATTTCCCGTAGTAAGCCTGCGTTAAACCCGAGTTATTCAGGAGTGTGAGTTAAACTATTGGCGTCGACTCGCTGAAATCGTTTAACGCCGAGCCGCAGCAGGCCGCGATGCTCAAAGCGAACTGATCAACAGGCGGTTCTTCTATAACAACCCGCTTTCGCGGCCTGCGCAGGCGACGGCACCTGCGGCAGTCAAACCTCATTGCTGGCGCTGCGAGGCTGCGATTTTTTTCGTAGCGAAACTCGCCAAGAGTTTCGGAAGCCCCCGTGGCCGAAAGTCTTGGCGACTTTCGCTACCATGAAAACCTTGCGGTCCTAAAATTCCCAGCCTATGCGGGTTACGAAAAAAGGATCGACTGTTGACACTAATTTCCTGACCCAATGCTACGGCAGCGGAACCTGGCCGGTACTCTGCAAATATGCGAACAGATCCACAATCTGCCTGTCGCTCAATTGATTCAACAAGCCGTCGGGCATGATAGATGTTGCCAACTGTTTTAAATCGGCAATATCCTCTACTGCCACGCGGTGTACGCGATCCGCGTTGGCCAGCGTTACCACATCATCGTTGCGGCTGGTCATCAGCCCACTCAGCACTCGTCCGTCGTGCAGGACTGCCGTCGTGGTGCGGAATTCTTTGGTAACTACCGCGCTGGGATCGACGATATTCTCCAGCAGGTAATCGAGATTGCCGCGACCAGCACCGGTCAAATCCGGGCCTAAATCACCTCCTTGGCCATACAGTTTGTGGCAAGTGGCACAAGTTTGTTGAAACAAGTCTCGTCCCTGCGGCAAATTGGCTGCGGAGAGCGTTTGCGGGCTTAGCAGGCTTCGCAAACTCTGTATTTGCTCGACTCTCTCTGCGTCTGTCTCGCGAGCTTGCCCCCAGTGCTGAGCCAGCAAATCGTCCAAGTGTGGATCCTGGAAGCTCGCCAACTGTCGCGCTTGAAACGCGGTGATCTCGCTGCGGTCGATCTTTCCAGCAGCCACCGCTTGCAGCAGTTGCTCCCCCCACGCCTTGCGCGATGCCAATATCGAAATCACGGAGGGACGATCCAGAGGGGCAAAGGTGCGGTAGTTGGCCAATATCCGCTGGCCAATGGAGTCGTCCACCTCAGACGCCAAGCCACGCGCGGCTATCAAATTGAGATAGCGCTCATTGAGCAGTCGTAAGCTCAGCTCGCGCAGCCCTTCCGCTCGGGAATCGACCAAGGAGCTAAGCGCCGCGCGTCTCTTTTCCAGCGGCGCGGATCGATCGGCGGCCAATCGCTTCAGCTCCTCAATAGTCACTCCATCCCCAAACAGCACATTCAAATCGCTGAGCGCCTGCTGTAGTGCAGGTTCTCGACTGGCCAGCGGCGAATTCGTATCGATCAAAGCTTGCAGCGCGCTCCAACCGGCAGGCATAGCTGCCTGTCGACGACCAGCCAGACCGGCCGCCGCTCCGAACACGATGTCGATAGCCAGTGGTCCGTTCTCCGCTGCGACAGCGCGGGCGATCAGTTGTTCCATCGCCTGAGGGGCCGCTTCGATATCCTCGGCCATGCGGCGCACGATCAATCGCCGGGTGCGCGGCCAAGTCGAATCGGCGGCCAGACCGACCAAAGCATCGGGGGTCAGCGGAATCAAGCCGTACCAAACCATCAATGGCAAATTGTGGTCATCAGCATCCTCGACATGAAGCATGAGCGCAGCCGCCAAGGGGGCGCGCTGATCCACTGGCACGCGTTGCAAAACACTGGCCAGCGTCAGTCGCACTGAAGCCTCCGGTTCGCGTGCAGCCAAGGCCGCGAGGTCTGACAGTAGTGCCGCGTCTGCTAATGAAAAGCTCGTCGCGGCCGGCCTGTGGCCAGTCGTTGTGTCGATCGGCCAGCGATCCGTCAGCAGACGTACTGCCCAACTGCGCACCGCCGCCGCGCGATCGCCACACAGCTCGACCAGCCGATCTTGTGGCAAGGCATCCATGGCCCACAGCGACCACATGCCGCGCAGTCGCTGCTCGACCGGCAGATCTGATTCTAGTAAAGCCCCCAAGCTGTTCCGCGCCGCCAGCCATGCTGCGTCCAAGGCAGCCCCCGCAGCTTTGTCCGCCGGGGAATTGCGGCGGTTATTCCTAGTTAAATTCCTTTGCAGGGTGAGCTCGCGCAATGCCTCGCGCGCGCGTCGCGCATGCCACTCGCTGGGCGTTCGTTGAATATCCGCCATCTGCAGTGGATCCTGCAGAACGGCGCGATCGCTAAACAGGAATTCGCCCGGCGAGCTACCGTCATAGCTCAGCTTGAAGATCCGTCCACTGGTGCGATGCACGCCGGTCGACTCGTGGCATTCACCCGTATCAGACCAATCCAGCAGCAATACGTTCCCGTCCGGCATGGGCAATAACTCCATACCGCGAAACCACTTGTCCGCCGTCGGAAAAATGTCGGGCTCGTGTCGGCCTACATACCCAGATCCCTCGGCGTCCAAACGCTCTACATTGATTCGGCGCCCGTGCAAATTGATCGTCATCAGCCGCCGTTGATACTCGGCGGGCCAAGTCGGCTCCTGGTAGATCAGCATCCCCACATGCGCGTGTCCGCCACCAAAGTCGTTGGCCGCGCCGTCGCGTGAATCGGTCCAACTCTTGCCAGTATCAAAATGCCAATGGTCAGCGTGCGTATCGATCAATTCGTAGCTGCGTGGATTGGCATCCAGCGAATGCGGGCGGACGTAGTGCGCACCAGGAATCGAATGCCACAAATGCCCGTTGACGACGTTGATAAAAAAGAGTTCACCAACCGCATTCCAATCGTGCCCCCAGGGATTGGTGGTCCCCTGATTGAGCACCTCAACCACTTGCCGCTGAGGATGGTAGCGCCACATGCCGCCGCGCAGTGGCAGTCGCTCATCTGCTGCTGTACCGGGCAACCCCAGTTCGCCTGGGCATGACGCACCGCAGCGCCCGTACAGCCAACTGTCCGGTCCCCACTTCAAGCCGTTGGCAAAGTTATGATAGTTTTCTTGAGCCACATTAAAACCGTCCAGTTTGACTTCGGGTGGACCATCCGGCACGAGATCACCATCGGCGTCTGGGATAAACAATAGTTGAGGCGGACACATCAGCCACACGCCACCTTGTCCCACCGCGATACTCGTCAACATCTGCACTGAATCGGAGAAAACCGTGCGCTGTTCAGCCACGCCGTCACCGTCCTTGTCTGCCAGCACCACGACGCGATCGCGCAAGCTCAGATCAAAACGCTGCGTGCGTTCAGCGTACGTAAAGTTCTCTGCGATCCACACTCGCCCCTGCGCGTCGATCGTCCCCGCGATCGGATTCTGCACCTCGGGCTCCGAGGCGAACAGCGTGGCGGAAAACCCCGGCGGCAAGCTGAGCGACTCGAGAGCCTGTTCAGCCGAGATGGGCTCCTCACCTGACGCTTCGCTATTGTAGATTTCGGGGAAGGCAGGATCCGCCTCCTGCGCGGCTAGCAGCGCGGTAAACGACAAACTCCACAGTAACCCGAGGCCAATTGCCAATTTCATATTTCACTGTCCGATGATAGAAGCTCTCACGAGGCAATCACACTTGCCCCCATTAACAGTCGCTCGTTTTTGTAGTAACCCGCATAGGCTGTGAATTTATAGGATCGCAAGGTTTCAAGGGTAGCGGAAGTCGCCAAGACTTTCGGCCACACGGGGGCTATCGAAACTCTCGGCGAGTTCCGCTACGTAAAAATTCACAGCCTAGCAGCGTCAGCAAGAAAGGGAATCAACGTTTCTACGTCCTTGCTGACGCCGCGGCTTGCGATTGCTGCGACACTTACTTCCGCACGATGCTAGTTGCACGGCCACTTGTCAGTTGAACAAGTTGCGGTCGAGCATACGGTAGTTGATCGCTTCCTGCAAATGGATGGAGGTGATGTGCGGTGCATCCTCCAGGTCGGCGATCGTCCGCGAAACTCTTAGGATTTTGTCGTGGGCTCTCGCGGACAGGCCGAGCTCATTGCAGCTATCGCGCAGCATATTCAAACCAGCTTTGTCGATTGGACAGTACTCCCGCAATTGTCGGCTGGACAAATGTGCATTGTACAAGTTCGTATGCCCGGCGAAGCGGGCGGCTTGATTGGCTCGAGCGCGTTCGACGCTATCGCGCATGACTTGGCTGCTGGTCCCCGGCTGAGTCGATGCCAATTCTTGAAAGGGGACGGCGGGAACTTCAATATGGATGTCGATGCGATCGAGTAGCGGACCCGATATTCGGGCCATATAGCGTTCGATCTGCGGTTGGCTACATGAACAACTGCGGCGTGGATCGGTGCGAAACCCGCACGGACACGGATTGAGGGCAGCCACCAACATGAAGTTGGCCGGAAACGTTGCTGTGCGCAGGGCGCGTGAAATGGTCACTGTGCGATCTTCCAGCGGCTGGCGCATGACCTCTAAAGTCCTGCGGTCGAACTCGGGCAGTTCGTCCAAGAACAGCACCCCATGGTGGGCCAAGCTAATCTCGCCCGGTGCCGGCGGACTGCCGCCGCCTACTAAGCCCGCGTTGCTGATGGTATGGTGCGGCGAGCGGAAGGGTCTCACTGCAAGCAGCGGCTGTCCCGGTTTGAGCTGCCCCAGCGAACTGTAGATTCGAGTTGTCTCAATCGACTCTTCGGCCGTCAGCGTTGGCAGGATCGACGGCAGCCGCTTGGCCAACATCGTCTTGCCCGATCCAGGTGGACCTAGCATCAGCAGGTTATGTGCGCCGGCCGCAGCGATGGTCAGCGCGCGCTTGGCGACATCCTGCCCGCGCACATCGGCATAGTCCAGTTCGTAGTTGCTGTATTCGGCGAAGAGTTGCTTCAACTGGCAGGGATGTGGATCGATCTCCAGCGTGCCTGCAAAAAAGCCGACCGCTTGGCTGAGCGAATCGATCGGAATGACATCGATCTCTTCAACCACCGCCGCTTCATTAGCATTTTGGCTCGGCACCAACAGACCTTTGTAGCCCGCATCGCGAGCCGCGATGGCCATCGACAAAGCCCCTTTGATCGGACGCGTGTGCCCCTCCAGCGCCAGCTCGCCCACCACGGCATACTCTTTGAAACAATCCGATTCGAACTGGCCGCTGGCTGCCAGCAGTCCCAGCGAAATCGGCAAATCAAACGAGGCCGCTTGCTTGGGCAGCTCGGCCGGAGCTAGGTTGATAACGATGCGGTCGTTGGGGCGCAAGAAACCGCTGTTGACCATCGCCCGCTCGACGCGATGCACGCTCTCCTTGACCGCTTGTTCGGGCAGGCCAACCAGCATGGTTTTGGGCATCGACGTAGCCGATACGTCGACCTCCACTTCTACCAGCAGAGCTTCGATCCCCAGCAACGACAGCGTATTGAGTTTAGCCAACATAGACTCGCCCTTCTCCGCAGCGTGCTGTGGGGTTCGTACCGCGCGGTAGTAACCATCAAAAGCCAGACGATTAGTCCCTGCAATTATCTGCTTGGAATTCGCGCGGTGCAACTCCTGCCTAGCGGACTTGTTACAGAAGCTACTTATATAAGACGTAAAACGGCGGTGTTCCCTTACATTAATTCTGCGGGAAATTGGGAGATTTCGGAAGATAGACGGTCTCCCTGAGGGATGGGCACTCCCTTTCACCGTCGTCTTGACCTTCCTATCGCAACCGAAATCGTTACGGGACACCAGAGGTTCAACGCCGATGCACGCTGAGGGATAAGTTAGGAAGTCCTCGCAATTGTGCTATGTCCCCCAGCGTTTCTCCAAGTTCTTTTTGTTCTCACAGAGGCACCAAGGCACGGAGACCAGCGATCATTCGCTGAGGTTTCGCGCGGTTAACGCTCGTCTCAATGCCAGCTCGAATCCGCTGAGGCCCACGGTCGCTCAACGCAGTGCCTTGGTGCCTCCGCGAGAGATCATCTTGGGCCATTGCCACTTGGCGGGTAGCTTCCAACCACCCCGTCAAGGTGCAGTGTCCCCGGATGTCATGGCAACACCGAACCTAGCCGAGAGGATCGGCAAGTTACCGAACGTTTGACTGAGGCGGGAAAGCTTCTTGGCATCTGTGTGCTGGACCACATCATCCACGGTGACGGCAATGGACAAGTCACTTCAATTCGAGAACGCGACTGACAACCGTTGTCTCGCCTAGTTTGAATTACAACGATTCGCAACAACCAATTATTTACTGGGCAGTTAAGGTTTTTTGATGCGCTGCCATCTCACATTCACAGCGCTGCTTGCAATTGGAAAGTTTACAGTTGAATAGACTCCAGGGACACAGCCAATAGTGTTCGGCACAGTGTTTGCTTGCGGCGGATTGTTGGCGATGAGGTGTCGAGGCGGGTTGAAGCTGAGCGCTTAGGACGGCCGGCTGGGTATGAAGAATCCATCGGGCACCATTCGTCGAAGGCGTCACTAAGGGGTGACCGGGGACACTGCACGTTGAAGTGGGGCGTGGTGCCACTCGTCAGCCGAGATCGCAGAAATTGAAGTGAGAACCTGTGGGGACACAGCACGTTGGCGGGTGGTTGCCGCGCACGAGGTTAACATGATCAAGCTCCACGGCCACGCAACCGCAATTCGTTCGTCACCTTTGTGAAAACGTTGCGGCAATTTGATTGACCAGGGCTTCAACATCCAGCTTTGCTGGATCGATGGACAACTGACGCCTGGCGCGCATCTTAATTTCATCAACTCCTCGACGAAGTAGTCTCTGCTGAACGGCGGCCGATCCCTGCACACCAATCACTGGCGGGCTCTTTTCAGCGGCTTCGACAATCACAAACACCGGTTGCTGCCAAGCGTCGATCAGTTCGGCGGCGAGTGCGCCCAATTGAGGGTGACAAGCCCCCAAGAAATTGTCGTTAAGCCCCGAATGCACGGTCGCTCGATGGCTCGCCCATAGCCGCAGCATCTGTACGCGATGGGCAATATCCGTTTTTGGTATCCACCAATCTTTGTCGAAAAGAACTGCAAGTAGCTTTCTCAACCCCGGTGAAAAGTCCTCAAACTGAGGTGCACGATTCGCAATTCGAACATCGCCCATTGAAATTCCATTCAAATGCAATTGCATGGCTGTGTGGGTAACACCGGCAGGCTCGGTTCCCACCACGACTACCATCTGCTTACCAAGTCGCGGATTGGTCAACTCCTCTGCGCTTGTAAAAAATGCGCGCGGCTGCAACTGGCCGCGAATCTCGCTCTGTCCGCCACGGTGTCCGACCAACCATCTGCCGGGCACATAAATGCCTCCTGGATAGTTCTTGTGCAGCTCACCCAAACGGTGGTCGATGCAATGGCCAGATCCCCAATTCTCCGGAGAATTCAGGTGATGATATAAGTGCAGCAAAGCCCGCCTACCGCGCAGTCCGTAGCAAATCGACGAATGGACATTGTAGGGTCGGTAGACCAGCTCATTGACTAAGACCGGCAATCCCAACTCACGCTCGATATGCTTGCCACCCAGATAGATGAATTCCCAGTCTCGTGGAAGTGCCTTAAAAAAGTCATTCGCTCGTGACTGAAAATCATCGACAAAGATTGCATCGTCTTCGAAAACAAGTATCGAATCTAGATCCTGGTTGAGAGCATCCTCGATCACTCGATAGTGCGATCGCGCGCATCCCCAACTCCCCAACTTCGGCTTGGCCCGATAGCTGGCCGGCGGCGGCACTTTCCGACCGTCGATAGCTTCGAATTTCTCTGGTTGTTTGAACGGCCAAGGGCTTGGCAAGTCATCGTAAAACTGCCTGAGTCTCGTTGCGCTGCGATCTAAACTGACCACGCAAACGCGATCGAACAGGTCTCTCATATTTCACCTTCACCGGTGGAAATGGACGCGCAATTGAGTGCCTAGTTGAGGCTAAGCCCGCTCCCCAGCGTCGTAGCCCAAGCTATGCATGACTGAGTCGTGGTCTCGGCTGACCAATTCGACTTGGTGTGGAGCGAGCACGCTTTGCCATGCCGAACTTGTTCCGCGGCGGAAGAAGGTGCCGCTGTTCGATCGAGCACTTAGCTCCGAAAAACCATGCTGGGCTTCCGCAGCCTTCAATGATTTAAATGAACTGAACTGGACGGCGCGCTGAATCCGGTCTAGACCATAAGGCCAGCCTAAAAATTTGATCAGGCGGGAGAATTGTGCTACGGGGTCAGCCCAAAGATCTTCATAACGTATCAACAGGACCGGAAACGACGTAGCTGTCAACCAGGATTCAACGTGCGTCGACCAAGTGGACAAAGGTTGTGTGACTAATTCGCCGTTTGCATGCCCAATGTGGTGCCCTGGGTCATTCATAAGTGCAATCGCTTCATCGACAGTGATCCCGTCGTGGTCGGCCAGCGAGTCGACGACGTCTAATGGATTGCGCACCAAATACACTGCGCCTGCAGTGTGCTTGTCGCAGATGACGGGATAGCCACCGCTGGTAATTCTTGCGTTGTGTGTTTTGACCACCTGAAAATCGCCAATCTCCCGGCTAATTAATTCCTGCACTTTGGATCTTAATGCATCGACCTCCGCATCCACAAAGCGATGAGAATTGGGATAGCCAGAGACCAAGCGGAAATATCTTCGGCGACTATCCGACCTTGATATCTTGCCGATTTGATTGACATTGATAGGTGCGGTGTCATCCAGTTGATAGGCTCTCAAAAACGCTCTGGCCCAAGTGTTGCCCGACTTGGGATAGGAGGCAAGCCAATAGATGCGTCCGTGTGTCATTGACAAGTTCGATCTCTTCAAAGGGGGCTGTACCCTGCTCAGCGGCAGTGGTCTGCATTGGACTGTACTATCCTCAAAACTTGGGGCGTCGTACAAGAATGGCCTTTGCTATCTATCGCAGCGAACTCTTGCAACGCATCTACCTAAGTGTCCAACGTGCCCCAAATATCCTCGGAAACTTCCTGCTTGCAAGGTCACGGACATAAATTTAGCGAGTCGCAGCCTAGGCATCACGTTTGGCGTGACTCAAATTAAGCCTAAAGTGTTGCATACATCGCAGCAAATTGCTACAGTCACTACACCGCTTTGAACATTTGCGAATAAATGTGTACGTAGACCTGACGGAGATCGCTGCGATGGGAACTAGGCAACCGCAAGGATTTCGCATCAGGATCGTGCGCACTGCTCGCTCGCAGAGACAACTCCGGTTAATCAAACGCAGGGCTCTCTTAGTTGAAAACTTGGAAAGGCGATTGCTACTCGCTGGCGACCTATTTTCGTGGCCTATACCTGCCTCCTCGGTAATCGATTCATCAGTCGCCACAACTGAAAGCAAGCTTCTCGCCGCACCACCGGACCGTTTTGCCGTCGACGCCATTCAACAAGACTTTTCTGGGCCGTTTCCACTGCCAAGTAACTCGGTCCTCGACGGGGAAAACGACGAGTTACAAGGCTCTGGAACTTCGTCTTCGACGAATACGAGCACGGGGACGAGCACAGCCACTAACACCGGGACGAGTACAGGCACTAGCACGGGAACGAGTACAGGCACTAGCACTGGGACGAGTACAGGCACTAGCACGGGAACGAGTACAGGCACTAGCACTGGGACGAGTACAGGCACAAGCACGGGGACAAGTACAGGCACAAGCACGGGGACAAGTACAGGCACAAGCACTAGCACGGGGACAAGCACTAGCACGGGAACAAGCACTAGCACGGGAACAAGCACTTCAACTCAATTGACGTTTACAGCCACCGAAGCCAGCACTCTGGAGTACGGCGATGAGCCCGGGGTCTATACAGCGAGTCAAGGCAATGGACTTCCTGACTACATAGCCTGGGAGATTTTATCGACCGAGGTTGACAGCGAAGAGTTTCATCGTGCAATTCTCGGAACGGACTACGGACTCACCGATGATGCGGGTACAAACTTATACTTTACTCAGTATACCGCTGGTGTTTGGCGGTCCCAATCGCGGCCCACTGGCAATGCAACCAATTTCAAACTGTTCGTCCATCCAGTGAACGACAATCTGTTGGAAGGCAAGGAGACGGTCAATGCAAGGCTGTATGTTCCAGCCAGCGGATATAGGTCGAGTGCAGAAG
>CAKQNH010000073.1 GCA_934255105.1 uncultured Pirellulaceae bacterium | reverse complement strand
GAGCGTGGGCGTGATGGACCTCGTCGATAATCGCATAGTCGAACTGTTCCCTGCTCAAGCGATCAAGTCCCTTGGGGCGAGCCAACTTCTGCACTGACGCTATGACCAGATCGCCGTCCAAGTCGCTTTGCGAACCGATATACCACGAGCTGGTCACTGGCCCGAAAGCGTCTTGGATAACCGACGACAGAGCCGATTCCGCTTGAACCAGAATATGCGAGCGGTGTGCCACGACAAGTACGCGCGGGCGTCGTCCGAGTTGTTCCCCAAACTGCCTGACATCAAACGCCGCCAACCATGTCTTGCCCATCCCCGTAGCCACAGCGATTAGCGCTCGGCCATAGCCCGCATCTCGAATTCGCTGCAGTGACTCCAGCGCCGCTTGTTGCCACGGCCGCGGATCGGGAACGAATCGTTCGTCTACGCTTTCAGGTTCAAAGTGAACTTTCCGATAAGCCGCCGCATTGGCCGTGTACTCTGCTACCACGGCCTCTGTCAGCGGCGTGGCGATATCCCATAGCCTCGTGAACTCTACCTCAAAATCTTGGTGTACTCCCAGTTCGTGAGGACCGGTGGAAAGCAGATTCCATTCAACACCGGTTTGGAGGGCCGCCCGCGATAGATTGCTGCTTCCCACCGCGATGAAGCTCTGTTGACTGTCCGCAATGCGCCACGCCTTGGGATGAAACGACTGCGGCTGATCTGGCAGCTTCGACATTTCAACCAAGCCAACTTGCAGCCGCCCAGCATACTCCTCCTCGGGGCACACCCGCTCCTGCCAGTCGCACAGTCGCTTGAGTGCCCCCGGACCGCTGAGCCACAGATAGTCTCCCACTAGGACGCGGACATTCGCTTCGCCGCGCAGCAATTCGAACAGATGCTGCTCGATCACATACAAACCCGATTCTTGCACAAACGCCGCCAAAATATCGACTTGCTTAGCGCCGATCAGGCGATGCGATAGCTGATCCCACAGTTGAGACGGTAGATCCCACTGAATTCGCGTAATGGAGAGGCGACATCACTTGTTGCTGGTAGTTCTTGCTCACGCCGCAGCGCGCTATTTCCCAGTGGACAGGTGCCCACGGTTTCTGCCTCACTCAGCCGCGAGATCTGTCAGCTGGCGAATCAGCACTCGCGGGCGCAGCGGATCGAACCCGAGTATGGTGAAATGATTGACCGGGGCTTGCAGTCGATTCGCGAGGAGGGTATTGCTTCCTCAAGGGTTCCATTGCTTGGCGCTAGCATCAGCTGCGCGCTATGGTACAATCTCGACCATTACCGATGAATGTTCCAACAGCTTGGCGAATGGGTGGCTTCGTGGCCAGGGAGAAAGGCTGCAAAAGATATCAAGGAAGAAACGGTGGAGACGTAACTAACGGAAAACTACGCAAAAATATGCCGCTAGGGCCACATCACCGTGCCGAAATTGGTTGCCAACGCAGCAAAATCACACCCCTCGGCTCCCTGCCATAATGCTACCGGCCGGGTTGTCGCAATGTCCCAAACTCCATTGTCCCCTTAGCTTCCGCAATATGCCAAGAAAAGGAAATTCATCACGTCCGACCTTTGTGACGCTTTTTAGCGGTTGCGGCGGTTTTGATCTGGGCTTCCATGAATCCGGATTTCTCGGGTTGGCGGCGTTCGATAACGAACCAATCGCGGTTGAGGTATACAACGCAAATCAGATGAGCACTTCAACTTTGGCAGATTTAACTGCTACATCGGTGCAGCTGCCGCGAAGACCAGACGTAGTTCTTGCAGGACCTCCATGTCAAGGCTTCTCGACACTTGGAAAAAGGAACCTAAATGATCCGCGAAATTCATTGTTTGTCAGGGCCGCAGAGATCGCAGTTCAGCTGGATCCGGAGGTGATTGCCATCGAGAACGTTACCGGTGTTCTTTCCGGAGCCATGACAAACCATTACATGCAAGCGGAGCGCACTTTACTGAATGGGGGATATGAGACGCGCCTACTGCGAATCACTACCACAGACTTTGGGCTGCCTCAGATTCGGAAACGAATTCTGCTATTGGCAGCGAAGCAATCACTTGAAAAAATCGCCCCCCCATCCATCTCGACGGCGCCTAGACTCGCCGATTTTTTGCACGACTGTGGCGGCTGCAATCACAAGCCGCTTTCATTCGAAGAAAACTCCAAAGACTTGCTGATCGCAAAGCGGATTGGTCCCCATCAGAAACTGTGCAACGTGCGCGGTGGAGATCGAGCGGTACCAACATGGAACATACCAGAAGCATTTGGCAGGGTCACGTCTCGCGAAACCCAGGTCCTCCAATCGATCCGTCAGCTGCGGCGCCAGATTCGTCAGCGTACGTATGGAGATGCAGACCCCGTTCAATTCATTGACATCCAGGAACAATTCAACTGGAATCCGCGACCAGCCTTGGAGAAATTGATCCAAAAGTCGTATATCAAGATGGTCGATGAGAGATTTGATTTCACTCACTCATTTAACGGAAAGTATCGACGCCTGTCGTACGATCATCCCACCCCCGCTGTGGATACACGATTTGGCGAGCCGCGGTATTTTATCCATCCAGAGGAGCACCGAGGCCTTTCTGTTCGGGAAGCCGCTCGAATTCAGGGCTTCCCAGACGACTTTGTATTCCATGGCACAAGGCAACAGCAATATCGGCTTGTTGGAAATGCTGTTCCACCACCAATCGGCCGTTGGTTGGCGCAGCAAATCAAGGAACGACTACTGTGAGTGCCGACGAGCTGATCAGAGAGTGGGCTCTTGCGTCGGGGCCATCCGACGCGCTTCGGGAAAACGAAAACCTGATTCGATTTCTCGGCGAATGGTTGTTTACAGAGTACCAACCCTATCCGGAAAAGGCTGACTTTTGGGATCGGCTATTTCTTTGGCTCGATCAAATTGGTGCCTGTCCTACCCGCGACGAGGATCAGCGGGCAATGTTCGACTTCATTCCCCATCTGCTTTTTGCAGGACATCGCGAACTAACAGCTATGTACAGAGCAGCCTACGATGGTCCAATTCGCCGGTGGTTGATTGATCAGGGGAAATTGCCGCTTGATGACCCTAATTTGGAAGGCGAGCTGGAAGCGCTTCGACGAGCCACTTGGTTTGGAAGCCTTGCGGGAATGGATATCAATGGATTTTGTCGTGTGAATCAAATCACTGGGCAAAGTTTACGACCGGAATTTCGATTCATTGCGGAGTTCCTTGACGTCATAAAGTTGAAGGATCAGATTAGTACTCAAGGATATAAGAGAATCGTGGTGGTAGAAGACATGATCGGTACTGGCGAGCAGTTTATGGAGGCATTACCTGCACTTGCTAGCGTCGGAGGTGAGGATCCCATTCAGGTTCTGTTTGTTCCATTGTTTATCCCTCCTGATGGGCTGAAATGTGTATGTGAAGAGCTTAGCAAAGAGGAATACCTACACATCACCTGCCAGCCAATTTGCATTCATTCAGACGCTGCCCTGATCCATCGAAACGAGCATAATGGTGAGCTTCCGACGGTTGCAAAATTTCGCAAAGTCATTCATCGCCATGGTAATGGAAATTTTGGATTTGGTGTCGACTATGGCACGCTTATCTTGAGCTACATGAACTGCCCTGATAACGTCCCGGAAATCATTCACTATCCACCAAAAGTCGCGATATTCCCACGGGCAACAAGAGAAGGAACGTGATGCCGACGCACCGGAACCCATTTACGACTCTGTACGTCACTGAGCGACTTGACCAAACTGAGTTTCCAGCATTGTTTAGCCCTGTACTTGTGCCTCATATTACGCCGCTGTTTGAAGCGGGAAACGTAGTCGTCGAAGGGACGCAAGGTACAGGCAAGTCCATGCTCTTGGCATTGCTTCAGACAAAAGTGCGATTGGCTTTCGCTGAGTCAGATAAGCATTCTTATCCGATCGAAGACAAGGCAGTAAGCCAATTTATATGCGCAGAAATCAATCTCGCGACGAACCAGGCACTGCGTCCTGCGGCTCGCTGGAAGAAAAGTGATCCTAGCAGTGAAGATGAGTTGCGACTATGTTTCATCGACTATGCAAACACGTGGATTCTACGAGACTTGCTAGAGTCGATTGACTTGCTCATATCTCGTAGTAGTTTACTTTGGGATCCAAAGGAGCTTGGCGGAAGCCGCAATGAATTTGATGCCGCCGTGGAAGCCTTGGTAAATGCTGAAATTATTCCGCTCCCCAGCGCCAAATCTCCAACGATGAAGTCTGCCGTCGACGCACTGTCGGCACGAATTGACCAGTATTTGCGATTCTTCAATGGACGCCCCAAAGATTTGCCTCGTGAAGTGCGAGATGGACAAACGCAATCTCTTGGGCAGCCGGTTGCAGACGCGGTTACAATTTTGAAGCGTGAAGGCTGTCTACAGCAGAGTACACGTGTCCTGATCATGCTCGATCAGTTCGAGCAACTCCTAGAAATGGAGACCAGCTTGCCGAATCGCCCGTATCGACTACTCCGCGATACGATCGACCAGGCGCTGCACCGGCGAGAAGCGACACTAAACTTTCGTATTGGGACTCGCCCTTACGCGTGGCAACAACCCGAAGGAGAAGTCCTGCGAGATTACCATCGTCTAAACCTTGATGAGATGCTCGCCAGGACGGAGCATGGAAACCGAGACTTGTTCGCGAACCTGGCGTCCGACGTGTTTTCCCGACGTCTTAGAGCATACGGATACGAGCGAGTTGCTGAGGATAGTGACCCAATCAGGATGGTCTTTGCTGATTACCCAAGGCCGGCGGAGAGGGTGAAGCACATTGGTCCGAAGACCGATTGGTCAAACAAAATTTCAATTCCTAAGAAAGTCGACCGAGCAATTGAGGCGCGTCTGCGGGAAATTGCTGCTGTTAATCCACTCGAAGCAAAGCTCGGCGTTGCTTGGGCGATGCAGAATTTGGGCAAATGCTCGGTTTCTGAGTTTTCAATCGACATTGACGAACTGCCGTGGAATCGAAATGAACAAAAGAGGTGGTGGAAGAAAGAGCGATTGTGGCTGGCGATTCTTCAGTTGGCGGCCGACAACCGGCAGAAGATTGTGTTCTTTGGAAAAAAAGATATCCTCGACCTGTCAGGCGGGAATATTCTAGTTTTCGCGAGTATTTGCCAGCATATCTGGGAATACTGGATTAGGTTTTTGGTAAATCCTAAACATTTGGAGACTCGCTGGGAAGACAGCCTTCCGATCGATCGCAGGCTACAGAACGAAGGCATCTTGGCTGCAAGCAACACATGGCATCGAAAGATATCCGAAGAGACCTGGATCGGTGACACATTACTCGCATTTATAGACGAAATGGGCAATTGGCTGAGAAGAAAGATGAATAGCGACGACTCCATGTCTTACCCTGGCGGCAATGGGTTCTCCCTTGCAAATCGAGACCTCATTTTGCATTCACATACTTCTCAGGTCCTAAGCGAGGCCTCTGGGCGTGGTTTCCTGCTTCAAAGAAAACATACGCCCAAAATACGAGAGAGAGGCGAGTCGAAGAAGTGGTATCCTCATCCGATTTTGATTCCTTACTACGAACTTACGCTCAATCACACAAAAGAACCTTACTATCTGAGCGCTGCTCAGGTAGAGCAGTGGCTGGTGCGAGCAGGAGTGGAAATCACCGCGATTACGAAAGACCGACAAATGAAATTTTCTTGGTACTCGGATAGCGATACATGAGTGGTGAATACCGACCTTCCGGCCCGCTTCGATGGGTAATCGATCGCCTGCCCAATCATTCGCGCTGGGACTTGATCGGGACAATCGCGGCAGAGCCTCGTGCGAATGAAGTTACCCGCCAATTGTTAAAGACCGGTAAACTTGACCGTAGCAGCTTCGTTGACATCGAAGACCAGCCGAGCGAGTACCAGCAAGCAACGCAAGCGGCACGCAAAGTTCATTGCCGAGAGCTGTCGGACCTACTCGGGAAACCCCCAAGGGTCATCTCGATGGAATTGTTTTCCGAGATCGATGAGTTGGATTCCATGTTTGCTGAAATTGAACCAACCATCGGCGACAGCGTTCTACTCGATATCACCTCCTTTCCGAAGCGTTTCTTTTTTTATCTGGTTCGAAGATTGTATGAAGCAGAGACTGTGAAGAATTTAATTGTCACCTATACCCTTCCAAAGTCTTACGGTAGCACGCTTCATAAAAATCCTGGCTGCTGGATGCCACTGCCGAGTTTTGGTACGGAAATTTCAAGTTCTGCAAAGCCAATGCTCGTTATCGCAGTCGGATACTATCACCTAAAGTTACTGGATCTGATTCGTGAGAGAACACCTTCGCCAGTTCGCTTGTTGATGCCGTTCCCGTCGATGCCGCCAGGGTTTGCGCAAAACTGGGAGTTTGTTCGCCATATTCATGAACAGGTAAACTTCAATCCCCCAGACATTCGTCGAGTCGATCCTTATAGCGTGTCGCTAGCTTTCGAGCATCTCCAAGCTCAATGCTCGTCTCATCACGGTGAATTGATACTTGCACCATTTGGACCTAAGCCAATATCGCTTGCGATGGCGCTCTATGCCCTCGCGAGAGAAGATAAGGGAGACCCTGTATCCGTTGGCTACACACAGCCGATGGCCTACAGTGCCACATATTCCGAAGGCATTCAGCATCAAGCAGGGACTCCCGTCGTTCATACATACTGCATCAAGCTAAACGGTCATCGCCTGTACAGCTGAAACCGCGAAAGATGGTGAGTGTATCTATCTTCACGACTGTCCATTGGAATGGAAAGATTACTTCTATCGACTGCTCGGCCTTCTTATGGATCCTGCACTTCGAAAACTTAACCTCGCCCCATACCGCGTGTGGTGTGCAGACGAGTTCGACTAGATTGGTTGGTCACGAATGATTCTCACAGGCAACAGGAGTCAGCCGTGGCGAGGCTTTTCAATCGCACGCTTGGTGGCTTGCATCGACTTTCCGATAGGCAGTCCGGCGAAGGGGAACTGTAGCTCAACAGCCGGTTGGTGGAAGGCGGATTCGATGGCTGAGCGGTATTCCTTACCGCCGAGGCCAATGACGATTGCGAAATCCGAAAGGCGTTGGTCGACAACTTGGTGCTGCAATGCATCGGTCGAGACCGGGGCGGATGACTTGCGTTTGAAGGTGACTTCGTAGGGGCCGGGCAGGATAAAGTCGGGGGTGATGAAGCCGTACTTAGCGCTGAGTATCACCCAGGCGTCACCGAAGGTTTCTGCGTATCGGCGATTCAGTTTGAAGGGTGTGCCGGTGTAGGCGTCTTTCGCTGGCGTGGGACCGGCGGTGGGGTGCTTGTCCCAAATCTTGCTGCGGCCGCAGGGGACTATTACGAGTCGGCGAGAGGGCTGAGGGCTCTTGGTGTGCATTTAGTTGGATCGGCTTTGGATAAAGTCCTTGAGAGAAACGTAGTGCTGCTGATCCTCGGCGGTTCGCAATAGAAAACCATTCACGCCGTCGTAGCGGATGCGGTCGCCGGATTGCAAGTGAAACCAGGCCCGGCCTTTGGGATTGTTCGGATCGGGCACTCGCAAGGGGTCGAGACGGATGTTATGGGGTGTGCGACTGGCTCTGAGCCACTCTAACAGACGCCACTCGGGTTCAGTCTCCAGCGCAATCTCGCTGACCGATCGGGCGCGCTCTAAACCAAGGCGTGTCGTCCATCGGCCTTGAGCTGGCATGGTGTCGCCAACGGCGTATTCGATTGGATGAGCTAGGGTGCGCAATGGCCCGAGATGGTAGAGCACGACTCTTTCATCGCGTCGCGCGGCCCATGGCGTGTGGATCTCAGAGCGATCGAGGACCTCGATGTGCTGGACGTCGGCGACGTAGCAAATTCCGCTCGGTTCGTCGAAGCCGGCGGGAATGTAGATGGCTACTTGCTTCACCGTGCTCTGACGCCGCTGAGTCTTGGCGAGCGGGTGATAGTAGCGACATTCGCTTTTCACCCAGTCCAAATGCTCACACGTCCCAGGGGACCTCAGAGTGCCGACCAATACGGGCTCGCTGGCGGCAATGCGCCAGTCGCGAGCTTGTGCGTCGGCGAGATTGGCGATGGCGCGATCGGCCATGGACCAACCACCTTCACGCACCGCCGATAACAGCCACTCCTTCAACAAAGCGGTGTTGCTGGGCAACGCGGGAATGGCACCAACCCCCAGCCGCTGAAGCGATTGCCATAGCCGACTGTCGCGGAAGTCCTCGTCTGGCAAACAGTTCATGGGGAATAACGCGGCGGCTTGAACGACGGAACGCTTTAAGTCCGGTGGCTGTGATGGATTGCCATCGACCTCAAGAATCGCGTCACGGTAGCGGTGCAGAACGTTGATGGCGTCTGTTGGCGGACCAAAGGACTTGAACTGCTGCCGATATTGATCGCTCGCGTCGATGCGGTACTTAGCGTCGGCAACCAATTGAATAATCGGCCAGCCATCGTCTTCAAAGCGAATGAGGATATCCGGCTTTTGCGGTATCAGCGTCGTCTCCTGGCTGGCGTACTGCGCGTTGTACTTAACACGAATCGTGCGGTGTCGACCCGTTCGAAACACAGCTTGCTGAGTCTCGCCTTGCCTCAACTGAACGGATAGACCCGACGGCCGCACGCGAAACAGTGAATCAAGATTGCTTGGCGGTCCGTGCTCATCCTGAATAATGCGGACAACGGTTAAATAGGTCCAGTACTCGTACAGCACCTCCAAGTCCTTGACCGCAAGCTGGATCAAGTCCCCTTCCAAACGGAGGCCCATCTTGAGGAACATCAGCAGCCGATAGGCCTCGCGGTATCCGGGCGCGGAAACCAACTGCAGTGAAGCGAATCCGGTGGGCGGATCGCCATCGGCCTCTTTCACTGGTTCTAAGTTCAACAACCGCGATACTCGGCTCTTCAGCCGCGTCACCCCATCACGGGTTGCTGTTCGTCGCGAAGTGAGTTCCGCTTCGGAATCGTAGATGGCTGCGATTTGACCAAGCGTTCGCTGGGCAGCGACCAATTGGTGACGCAGCCAGCGATGTTCCATCGTATCCAATGTCAACTCAGCCGGACGCTGTGCGATTTGTTCTCGAGCTGTGATACCGCCCAGTTGGACCACGCCCCCCTTTCCTTGCCCACGCCGCACTTGAGAGCGCACTCGTGAGTCTACTCGGCGAATTCGCTCTAGCCGCGTAATCCGCTCGCCTCGCACCAGGCCTCTCATCGGCCGCTGGGCGATATGATTCATAGCTACGTCGAGTTCGTCGACGATCTGCTCGATCAATACGAGCCATTCCAATTTCGTTGGCGGGCGATCACTGGAGAGCTTGCCGAGTTGATATGTAGAGCGCAAGTATTCGTAGGCCAGGTTGGTCAAGATCGACTGTACATCAGCGACGATGTCTTGATAATCCGTTTGATAGTCGATCTTCGTCGGGAATACCTCGACTTCAAAATCAAGCGTGTGCTTGCCGTTGACGTAAATCGAGAACAGACTGCGACCGATTTGGCCACGGAAATTCACTGAGCCATGAAGCACGCGGCCGAACTCCTGCGCGTTGAGCCCCTCAGTGATGAGCGGGTCGCGATGCCGAAGCTCAACTACGTCGCTATCGTTGGCGCCACGCAGATAGAGCTGGTACTGCGTCTGCTCGTAGAGTGGCGGGCCACTCGGATTTTGGATGTCGCGAGCAAGCAAGTCGGGAATGCCGCTGCGCGTCGTCGCTTCGTGTAGCTGCAGTGCGCTGTCATGCGACACTATCCTCAGGCGGCCCATGACTGGCAGCGTTCGAGCGAGCACGGCCTGGTCGATTTTACTGACTCGATGCCAGTCGAGCGTAAAGCGATTGGTAGCAATGCGGAATAGGTGCTTCATGGCTACAACCAGAACGAAGTGTAACCTTCGGAAATCAACCGCTCCCACATCAAACACAGCCGAGACGCCGTGCGCGGAAACGTGGCTTCCGCAATGGCATCGGGTCGGTCCGCACTGCCCCAGCTTGCAACCGCCGTCTCCGCGTCAGATTCGGTCATTGGCTTTCCATGAGCGAGCCCTAATAAACCGATCATAGTTCGGCGGATCGCATTGCTTCCACCGACCAAGCGTGGCAACACCTTCATCATCAAAGCGAGATCGAGCGGATCGACCGATGCGCCGCCACGCGTTCGAAATGAGGCTTTGAGTTCCTGTGCATTCATCAAAAATAAAATCACTTCGTCCCGCGTGCGATAGCCGACCTGCAACTGGCTGTGGACCAAGCACTGGTTCACGCTCTTCAGCACCTCAGTCGCACTTTCCGCGGCTTCGCGAAACTGCTGCGTGGTTTGATCGCATTCCGCGATGCGCGTTGCTCGACAGTACCAGAATGCGGGCGGCCAGTAGACTGGTGACACTGACTCGGAGGAAGAAGTCGATTGGTCCAAATCCAAATCGACTTCGGACAGTTCCAATGTAAAAGCCCGATCGAGCACTTTGCGGCTGAATCCATGCGAGCTTTCATCCATGTTTACCGTTCCGACGATGCCAAAGTTTGCCGGCATCGTCTGCTCTTGCCACTGACGGTATTCGGTCGGAAGGGTTTGCGCGATTAGCTTGGTAGATTCGTAGCCGCCCGTTGGAACGCTACGGCGATCTTCGATTGCGCTGAGCACTTCGGCGAAATAGTGCTCAACCCGAGCCAAATTCATTTCGTCCAACAAGCACACATGAAATCGCTCAGTATCTGTCGATGCGATTCTGGCTGCTGCCAGAACTACGCCGGCGCGGAAGCGGTCCTGTAGGTCAACGTATCCGAGGACATCGGAGCTATCGGTCCAGTCGGGTCGGACCGATACGCGGTCGATCTTGCCGGTTGTTAGCTCTGCAATCAGTGCGGGCAGTTTTGATTTGCCTGTACCTGAAACACCGGCGAGAATCACGAACGGCTTGGTGCGCATAGCTGTGATATAGGTCGCAATGTGCCAGGGATGAAAAGTGAATCCTTTGGCGGCAATTGCCTGAATTAAGCCCTCTGTTGACTCTGCGAAATTGGTTTCAACGATTAGCTCAATCTCTTCCCTTTCCGTTTCGTCATCAACGCAGTCGATTACATCCAACCCTGGAACACGCTCATAAGCCCCTTTCATCTCGCACAAAAAGGGGAGGTTGGAGTCCATCGGTGTAAGTGTTTGCATAGGCAAGATCATGCTTGGCGGCATCGAGTATTCGGTTGTTTCCCTCCAATCGATGGTGCGTGACGAAGGGTGAGGGTTTTGCTCCTCGTCATATTCATAATCGCCGGTAACGATACCCCAG
>CAKQNH010000072.1 GCA_934255105.1 uncultured Pirellulaceae bacterium | reverse complement strand
GTTTGGCTTCGAAGCGTTCGGCGGATGGCCACACCGGATCCGGCGCCAGCTTGACATCCTGCAAGGCTTCCACCTGCGACGCGGGCACATCGTACAGCCGCGTCCCACACGATAAAACCCAAGCGAATGCCATCAGTGCAAAAGAAGCCACCACCACGCGGAATAGCGTCGGTGAAAACAATTGCAAGTGTTCGCGTGGCTTAACAAACACGTCGCACGCCAGGGTGCCGACGAGCATCGGGATAGACCAGGTGAGAAACCCTAGCGGTCCCCCATCGATCCCGACGGGAGAAGTGTTGACCCAAGCAAAGGCGAACCAGTACGACAGGCCGACATGAGCCAGGCCCGAACCGACCATCCAGGCGATGCGTGGCCAAGTTCCGCTGCGGATCACCGGCAGCACCCACAGCGATGTCACCGCAATGTGCATCAACGTCTGAAACCAATTGCGTTTGAGCGGCTCACCGATGGCTCCCCAAACCCCGAGGTCTTTGAGCTGCTCCCAATTCTCCGCTCGCGGGGCCACGGTATAGATTACCAACGACACCAGGATCAATCCCAGCAATCTGCGCACGATGCGGCCGTACGCGGCGGCGATCCCTTGCGTTTCAACCCGGCGACCAAAGGTGAGCCGCAATGCAAAGCCGACCGCAAACAGAAAGTGAGGCATGATCGTGTCCGCATAGCTGCAGTAGTCATGCGAGTGCCTGAGCACTTGCGGGCAGATCGCGTAGCTACCGAAGTAATTGACCAGAAACATCCCGATCACGGTGTAGCCGCGAAATTGATCCAGCGACGCGAGGCGTTTGCCAGGAGTGGCACCTGCTGCGGCAGGCGGGACTTTGATGAACATAGCTCTAGCCATAACCACAGTATTTGGAATTGGTAAGACCCCCGCAGAATACCACTCCTAGAGAAATAATCCAATAGTGCGAAATAGTCCAGCGCTCCACAAATCGGCTGTTTTTAATCAACTATCGCGCTGGCGACTGCCGCGGGCTACCAGATAACTCACCACATAAACTAGCGCCGCCAGCGCCAGAGGTGCCGAGTAGACCAGCAGCAAGAAGATGACCTGCGATCGCCGCCCCTCGGGCGTATCGGCCGCAGTGGTGGAACTACCGATCCAGTCGCTCAGCTCGGACGCGATGGCCGGGACCCGCACCGCCGACCAAATCAGACAGCCAATCCCGACGCTGACCACGGCCAGCAGTAACAACTGGGCGGTTTTATGGGGTGAATTGATGCGCGGTGACTGAGGGGAGGGAATACCGACGGCGGAGCGTCGAGCCACATTGGAAATACCGACGGCGGAGCGTCGAGCCACATTGGGGGGCTGATTCATCGAATCCTCTTCATGTTGGTGAGTGCGCGTGCGCACGATCTATCTTGTTAGCCTAGGCAAGCTGAGGAACATGTCCCCGCAGCGTTTGATCCACATACACGAATCCTAACGGTTTTCCCGATTGCAGCGAGCGGATCATTCCGATGCGGTGAATGTCGGTCGAGCGAATCTCACGACGGCCACCCGCATCGGCCGCGACCGACCCACGGAAACAAGATCAACCAAGCTGGCTGGCAATACACCGCTGGCACCTGCGTAAAGGATGACGCTGATGAAACGCATATTGTTGGGCATCGCCTTGACATTTACTCTACTGAGCACCACGGGCTGCGGTGTGTTGGGGCACCGGCGAAGCAACGACTGCAATCATTGCAACGGTGCCTTAGGCTGTCGCCCATGCAATCTAGGATGGCAGCGGGGCGGCACGGATTACCAACGCTTCCTGAGCAACAACGGTGGCCCTGGCGGGCACGCTGGTCACGTCGGGCGTCATGCGGCGGCTCAGCCCACCGGTGCCGGTGGAGCGGGCGGTGCACCGGCCGCTCAGGTCGCCTACCCATATTACACCGCCCGGGGTCCCCGCGACTTCCTGATGGACAATCCTCCCACCATCGGCCGCTGAGCCGTCGCGTGTTAACGATCGCACTTCGCGGTTTGCAAAGACGAGGTGTTTTCGCTGCAACCGCGAAGCGCTGACAGCGCGTAGCTGCAACCGCCAAGTTGCTACCGCCGCTTCGCGGCTCACCGACTTAGCATGCAACGAGTCCGTGGGTTGACACCCACGGCTACGCGCTGACGTGGCTTCGCCAGTGACAAGGTGCTGACGTGGCTTCGCTACAGACAAGCTGGCTACGCGCTGACGTGGCTTCGCCACTGACAAGCCGGCTACGCGCTGATGTGGCTTCGCCACTGACAAGCTGGAAGCTTATCCCACGAGCGGCTAGTCGACGATCAAAAACTCGTTGGTGTTCAGCAGGGCGTGGCACAAGTTGACCAACACCTGCTGCTCGGCGGTCCGGCCCTGGGGCACGCCGCGCGGGTTACTCCTGAGCTGGCTCAACTGCGCTGAAACAAAACGCTGCGCTGCGGCAACCTCTTCAGGCTGCGGAGCGCGACACAGAGCTAGCTGCCAAGCTCGCTCGATGGCGCTGAGCGAACCTGCCAACCCGTCCGCGTTCACTTCAGCGGCTACAGTTGCAGGTGCAGGTTCGGCTGCTGCTCCATCTGCTTCAGACGCGGTTGCTTCTTTTGACGGTCCACCGATCGGGGCTGCCGACGACTCTACCAATTGAGCCAAATGCGCGGCTTGCTCCAAACAAAATTCGCCGTTGAGCATAATCAGCGATTGCGTGGCCACGGTCGAACTGGAACGCACTTCACAGTTGACATCCATGACCGGCGCATCGAAGGCTTGCAGCATGGCAACTGGCTGAGTGCGGCGTGCGCGGATGTACAAACTGCGCCGAATCTGCGATCCATCGACAACGGTCTGGCCTGTGTCATCCTCCTTGATCTCCACGGGCGGCCCGAACATCTGAGCGTCTAGCCGGCCGCTGGCGGCCAACATCGAATCGCGAATGATCTCGGCATCCAAACGCTGTAGGGGCTTGCGGCTGTAGTACTGATTGTCGGGGTCCAGCTCGCGCTGCTGGGGAGTTGTCCGCGACGACTGTTGCCACACGCCGGCGCGCATGATCTGGCGATGCAGATGCTTCACGCTCCACCCATGGCGCACAAAATCGGCGGCTAGCCAATCGAGCAGTTCAGGGTGCGTAGGCAGGGTGCCCAAGTGACCAAATTCGCCCGGCGTGGACACGATCCCGCGACCAAAGTGATGCATCCAAATGCGATTGACTACTACGCGGGCGACCAGCGGATTGTCGTCGCTGGTCAGCCAGTGGGCAAATGCCAAGCGGCGACCGGTGGTGGGTAGGCTCGGATCATCTGTGGGGAATTCAATGCGCTCCCCTTCCTGTGCCAGTACCGACAGGCCGGCAGGCGCGACCTGTTGACGCGGCTGTTGGAAATCACCGCGATAGAACAACTTCGCCAGCGGAGCGTGCCCGGCTGGCTCAGTCAGAGCGGCGATGAATTCTTCAGGCGGCTTGGCGGCTCGCAGCTCGGCGATGCGGGCATCAATCTTTTTTAATTCCTCAGCCGCAGCAGGCAAGTACTGATACAGTACCCCGGGAGAAATGTTGACGCTGGGATACTTCTTCAGCAGCGCTTGCTGCTCGGCCGTGCGCTCCGCCACGGGCGTTTGGTAGGCCGTCCGCAGGGGCTCTCGCATCGCCTCCTCGTGCTTCATCAATTCTTTCTCAAGCGCCTCGGCCATGTAGGCTGCTTGTTGCGTCTGGCGCTGCGCGGCGATCTCCTGAACCTGAGCTTCGATCTGTGCCGCCTGCTGCCGCTCCGCCTCGGTCGATAGAGAGATCAGTCGCGCCGCTGGTACGCGCCACTGCTGCCAATCCAAAGCCGGTTCAAAGACCGAGCGGATGGCGGTGTAGTCGTCCAGTGAAATAGGATCATAGCGATGGTCGTGGCATTGAGCGCAGTGCAGGCTGGACCCCAGCAAAGCGGTACCGACGATCTTCATGGAATCGATGATGACTTTGTTGCGAGCCTCGGGACTATTGTCACCGCTGCCAGTACCGTCGGCGGCCATCCGCAAAAAGCCGGTGGCGGTCAACAGCTCGATCTGCTCGGCCGTCCAATCTCCCTGCTGTGGGCCAGCGAGTTCGTCGCCGGCCAGTTGCTCTGTTATAAAGCGATCGAAGGGTTTGTCCGCATTAAATGCGCGGATCACATAGTCGCGATACTTCCATGCCCAGGGACGCAACACGTCTGAATTGGTCTGTCCGGCCGAATCCGCGTAGCCCGCCACATCCAGCCAGTGGCGCGCCCAGCGCTCACCGTAGCGCGGCGAGGCCAGCAGGACTTCAAGCATTTCGTCGAACCAAGCCGGACTCGGATGCTCCAACCAGTGCTGCTGCTCATCGGCCGTAGGAGGCAGACCAGCCAGATCAAAGTAGGCTCGTTTAATAAGAGTCTGCCGCGACGCGCGAGGAGCAAAGCTCACGCCCTCGGGCATAGCCGCCGCCAGCAAGCCATCGATTGGAGTCTGCACCGAGCCGAGCTCAGATGTTGCCGGCCGCGAAATATCCGCGGGCAATGCTGGAGACGTGATCGGTTGGTAAGCCCAGTAGCTGCGATCCTCGATACTCAGCGGCACGCCCGGCCCGATCGATTCTGGTTCGGGGCGCAGCGTGGGCGCGCCGGCCATCAGCCACCGCTCGATTGTTCTGACCTTGTCTTCCGGAAGTTTAGCTTCGCCGGGTGGCATATCCCCGTCGCTGATTAGCGACAGCAGATAACTATTTTCGGGATCGCCCGGTTCGATGGCCGCTCCCGAATCCCCGCCGGCGATCAGGAAACGAGTCAAACGCAGATCCATCCCGCCGGAAAGCTCTTCGGAAGCGCCATGGCAATCGAAGCAGTACTCGCGAAAGATCGGGCGAATATCCGATTCAAAGTAGGGTGGCTGCTGGCTGTCTTCGCTGGCCGGTGCGCTGGGCTGCGAAGGGGCGTTGGGCTGTGCGGGGTCGCTGGGCTGTGCGGGGTCGACCGCTCGAGCCTGCCGAGCGAGCAAGCAGACGGCCACAGCCAGCAGCAGGCGAAGATGTACGCTGAGCGCGTCAGGGATGCCCATGGATGGCACTTTGCAAAGAAACGGAGGTGGGTAGGTGTCAGGCAGGGGTGCGAACCATCCACTATTGTAGCCTCATCCCCACCCCGCAATCAAGCGTCTCCAAGTGACCTAAGCTTCCAGCCTGCAAAAGTGGCGTAAGCTTCTACCTTGCGACCCCCGACCGCAAGCGTCCAGCTTGCGCGCTTGCTTCTGAGAGCCTGCGAAACCTCCCAGCGATACTCACAGCCGCAGGTACAAGCCGCGTTTTTCTAAGAACCTGACAAACGCATAGGTGATTCCAAAAGAGACACCGAGCCCTAGGCAGACCCAGGCGAGCGGCGAATCCTTGGGGACCACCAGCCGAATCGTATTTTCGACAAAGTGGTGGATGATATATGCCGCCAGCGGATTTTGTCCGAAGGTCCGAAAGATACCGGCGCTCAACTGCCCTATATCGCATACCCACACAAATAGACTGTACAGCGCCAAAGCGAAACCGGTGCTGAACAGCACAAACGGTTGGCTGACGATCCGCTTATCCATCATCCAGTAATTGCGTGCGCGGTGCTCGAACGACGGGGGAGGCACGAAGGGGGGTTCGGCCAGTAGCTCGCGCCAACTCCGACCTGCCGCCTGCGAAAAATCGGGCACTACCGGCGACAGAGCCTGGCTCGGATTGGATGGCTCAGAGGTGTCTGTCGACGCCTGGGCGGGCCGATCTGGCCAATCATACAAACGCGTTAAACACGACAAGCCATAGCCGACCAGCATCAGCAATAGCCCCCAACCGGCCAGTCGCTTGACCGCGGCTGCCGAGGTATTCCGCTGCACGATGTCGTAAGCCAACGTGCCTGCCAGCATCATCTGCGACCAGGCCAGCAAGCCAAACAGACCACCGTCCCAGGCTCGCTTTCCCTCCATCCCCAGCAAGCGATCCAGACCGTTCGGCAATCCGTAGACAAAGTCGTAATTGAACCACCCAGAGATGACCACATGTATCACGCCGAATCCTAGCAGTGCTAGCGTGCGTACCATCGCGCTCTTGGCCACCAGCGGCATGATGAGAATTTGACATGCGCCGATGATCGCTAACACTTCCCACATGTTCGCTTTGAGCAACTCCAACCCGAACTTCAAGCCGGCCGCCAAACTCATTTCCGACCAACTGGAAAAATCGGAATCGAAGCCAAACACCATCAGCGACAGCAAGATCAAGCCCAGACTGCGGTTGACGAATCGCCACCGCGCAGCGGCCGGGCCAATGTCCTGCAATCGCCTGAGATACGCCATGCGATACGAGTAGCCGCAGGCGAAGATAAAGCTGGGCATGATCGAATCGGCATAGCTAAAGTGCGTGTTGTTATGCTGCAGGAGCTGATGCGTAATCGCCAACCCACCCAGGAAATTAACCACGAACATCCCGGCCACGCTGTAGCCGCGGAATTGATCGAGCGAAATGATGCGGGTTGGTGTTGCTACTAGACTCATCGTTGCTCCTCAAGTGCCGCCTGAAAAACCACCTGAACAGTGGGGTGTGGCGACCTAAACCAGCCAAGCTTCCTCGCGCACTCCCAACACGACCCGACAGCATAACTTTACTTCACTTCTCGTTAAGGCAGGGTTAAAACCAAGTTTCTGCCCACTATTCGCTTGACAAAGTCCGCTCTTGTGTGAAATAATCCAACCGTGCGAAATAATCCAATCCTTGTCGTGCGCTTAGATCCTTATTTCTTTTCCTGCGGTCGTTCTTGTTGCCGCGTTGCTGGCACCAAGTTTTTTAGAGGGCGTTCGCCCCGACACTATCCGGTGTACCGCTGTGGTAGTTGCTTTCATATTTATCGAAAGGGCATTGAATATGAAGAGAGCCAAAGAGTCAGTTAGTGGGTTCACACTTGTGGAACTGTTGGTGGTGATTGCCATCATTGGAGTTTTAGTGGGCTTATTATTGCCCGCCGTTCAAGCCGCTCGGGAAGCCGCCCGTCGGATGCAGTGCAGCAACAACCTGAAGCAGTACGGGCTGGCGATGCACAATTTTCATGATGTCTACAAGGCATTCCCGATGGGGGATGTGCCTCGCGCCGCCGGTGATGGCTACATGTACGTGCAGACAAATGCGGTGGTCGCCCTGCTACCCTATCTGGAGCAGGCGAATCTGCAAAACATGCCCGACGTCAATGCAGATTGGATGGACGCCGCTGCAGACACCAACATTGAACTGTCGGTTCTGCCCGTAGCCATCTGCCCATCTGCGGCCAACGGTCCGTTAAACCCTGTCGATATCTGGGGACCTGCGGGCGAAGACATTCATGATCCGAGCGTGGGCGTACCCCAGTTTGCAGCGATGCACTATGCTTTTTGCAAAGGCGTAAACGACGCGTGGGCGGTCGACTGGGATCGCGCAGACCAGAGAGCGGCCGGATTTGTGCTCGCTACCAATGGTCGGCCTCAACAAGGTTCCAAGAAGGGCTATCTAAATGGTGGGATTCCCGCCAATGAAAAGGGGATGTTCAACCGCGCGACAAAGGTCAAGATGGCCGAGATCTCTGATGGCACAAGCAACACCTACGCCATGGGTGAAGCGGCGGGAGGCGCTCCATGGCCGCTGTGCCGAGGCGTCAACTGCACCAATCCAGATCAGTTCGGCCAGCGCGTTTACGCCAATACTGGCTGGTTGATCGGTCAGCCTGGCGATGAAGATATCCCCAGCATGATAGGCACCAGCTCGTTTGGCTGCACGATGGAGAAGCTCAACAAATGGCCGGTTACCGACAGTTGGATGGCATTGGGAGGCGACCGCGCATCGCAGCAACGCGACGCTCGCAGCAGTGCCAATGGTGGCCGAAATAGCACCTCGAACTTCCGCAGCCAACATACCGGTGGTGGACAGTTTTTGTTGGCCGACGGTTCGGTTCACTTTATTAGCGCCTCGATCGATATGGTAGCCTACCGTGCCAGCTCCACGATTGGCGGCGGCGAAGTTGTGAATGTTTCACAATAGAGTCGCAAGGTTAGTGCCGAGCTCACAGCTCGCCGAAACGAGGCTGAACAATTGGCACAAGTGGCGCAAACAGCGTCGAAGCGCTTTCGACGCTGCTTTCGCGGGCCAGAGTGGCGTAAGCTTCCAGCCTGCGAAGGTGGCGTAAGATTTCAGCTTGCGAATCCACACCTCGAGCTTCCAGCTCCGCCACTTGGTTTTCCGCTTCCTCATTTACCCCCAAGGAGTTCGAATTGATGCTGAGAGCTGCTTTTTCCGTTTGCCTGCTGGCCAGTTGTTTCTGCTTGACCGGTTGCGGAGGCGATCCGAAACCCACAGCGACGGAGCCCCAGGCACCGGGGCAAATGGCCAAGAGCGATGCAGAGAAAATGAAGTATCTGATCGAAATGCTGCACCGCAAAGAAAATCTCAAGAAGAATGCTCAGGCGGCACGAGAACTTGGCCGCATGGGAGCGTTCGCCGAGCCAGCCATTCCCGAACTTCAAAAAGCGATCAAGACATCATCCGATGAAAAAGTGCGCTCGGATGCGCAAGCTGCGATTCAAGAGATCGAAGCCGCCATGGCAGCAGCCAAATGATGCCCGCCGTCGCCTGGCAACAATTTGCTTAGACCACTAGCATGATCGAAGGGTTGTTTACTTCGTCGCGGTCCTAATGTCGAGCTATGATTTCTAAACTTCCGCGGTGGGTCGAAGTTGGCATTTCGCCTGCGGACGATTCCCACCGTGGGATAAGCTTCCAGCTTGTCATCCCTGTAATAAGCTTCCAGCTTGTCAGCCTGTAATAAGCTTCCAGCTTGTCAGCCCTGTAATAAGCTGCCAGCTTGTCAGCCGTGGGATAAGCTTCCAGCTTGTCAGCCCTGTAATAACTTGTCATCCCTGAAAGAAGCTGCCAGCTTGTCAGCCGTGGGATAAGCTTCCAGCTTGTCATCCCTGTAATAACTTGTCATCCCTGAAAGAAGCTGCCAGCTTGTCGAGCCTGTTGACAGTCCTAGCTAGGCCGATGCCAAGCCGCACGTCCACGTTGCTCATAGATTGCGAAGAGCGTCGAAGCTCACGGCGCGGCTGCCTACAGGATGGCGGGCTGGCGTGATATAATACAATGTGCGTTGGGAAGCGAACTGAGACATGGCAGGTTCCCAGGCATCGCTTTGGCCAACTAGAAATCCTCTGTTAGAACCTTATTAAAGGCTGCCTCTTGCGGCAGATGTCCCCCATGCGATATTCACACTCAATGCTGCTACTGGGCGCATTGGCTTGCGCGATGCTAGCCAGCGCGGCGCATGCCCGCATCTGGTCGAGCACCAATGGCGCTTATAAACTCGAAGCTGAAGTCATTAGTTTCAACGACTCCACTGTGGTATTGAAACGCCCCAACGGTGATCTGGTAGCTGTTGAGCTGAAGGATCTGTCAAAAGCAGACCAGGAGTATGTGCGTTCAAAAGAGACCGTGGATGCCGAACACAAGTCCGCCGAGGAAATGCAAACTTGGACCGGCAGAGATGGTATGAAGTTTCGCGGCCGGGTGAAAGCCTATGGCCGCAAGCAGGTCACCGTAAGACGCATGGCGCGCGCTGTATATATCAACGACACGCCATTCTCCAAACTCGATCCGATCCACCAGAGACTGGTATTGCGCATCCTGTCCGAAATTGAGGGGCTCCCGCTCGAAAACGAAAAACAACTCGATCAATGGTCCCGATCGATCGGACCCAATGGCAAATCGTACATGCTCGAAGGCGTATTGTTGCAGCTTGAAAGCGGCGATGAGATCGGCGTGCCGTTTTCGCTGTTTGCACCCGACGAGATGGCCATCCTGGAACCAGGCTGGGAGCTATGGAAGGAGCGCGAAGAGAGCGAGGCCAGTCGCGAGCAGGAGAGTTTTTTAGTCCGCTCGGCAGCCATGGCTTATCAGCAGGATCGTCAGTCTAAGCAGCAGATCGAAATGCTGAAGCTGGAGATGCTGGCTGCAGCCACCGGTGCGATCGCAATTTGGCAAGTCGGTTTAGCCCCGGCACCGGGCGTCTACGGACGGCCGATCAGCGTCATGGTTCCCGCCCAAAACAGCCAGATCGCCAGCCAAATGGCCTTGCAACGCTATCCCGGTTCCGTGCTCGTCGGAGTCCGCCAAGCCAGCCGCTAAGCAACAATGTGGCTCGACGCTCCGCGTCGTTCTCGCTTCGATCAATACCTAATACCGACGGCGGAGCGTCGAGCCACATTCAGGGAGCGTTGAGCCATATTCGCGTCGGCTTGCCGGGAACCGTCAGTTGTGCGTATAGGCGCACCTATGTGCGGATTTGACTGATGAGCGTTGGCCAGCGATGTCGCGACGGCCATCCTGCTAGATGTTTTTTGGCTAGGTTTTCTGAGAAGAATAACTAGGTAATCGAAGCCGTCAGACTTTGAAGAACTGTCGTAGCCGAAGTCGCTAGGCTTTGGAAGTCGCTAGGTTTGCCCAAAGTCTGGCGACTTCGGCTAGTACCCTTGGCGACAGTTATAAATTGCCCGCTGCTGACCAACCGCACGGCTTCCATGCCTATTCTGGACACGCAGGTCCATTTATGGTATTAAAGTTGCGGTGATGTGCCGCTGCCGTGCACAAACCCTCACTTGCCTAGGCTTTCGCCGCATTTATAGCCCACCACTATGCGCCCTATACACTCGCCGACTGCACCGCTCTCAACTGGGGTTCCCCTACCTCCGCCCCGGCCTGCGGAACTGCTCGTTGTTACCTCTGAATCTACTGCGCCGCTGCCGGGTTTAGAGACGCAAGGCTTCCGCGTATTGGCGTTCAGGGACTGCCAACAAGCTCTACAGGTCGCGGCAGAGCACACGTTTGATGCAGCGTTAATCTCAACGAATTGTCGCAACCAAAGGGAATTCCTCGGCCGCCTGCGCACGACCGACGAAACCTTGCAGGTGTTGGTATTGAGAGACCTCAGCGAAGACGAGCGAATGGGAAGCAGTCGTGACTTTGACGGCCTACCTAACTTGCATGTGGCCTCGCGGTCGACCCCACTGGACGAACTGCGTTGGGGATTGCGACAAGCTGCCGAGCTAACACATTTGCGTCGCGAGAACGCTCGGCTGAGACGGCAGGCGAATTCGCAGACTCAGGAAAGCAATTCGGACGTTGCCAGCGCTCAACTTCAGCCATATGCGGAGCATTCCGGACCACCTTTTTCGACCGATGGAACCATTGATTTAGCCACCATCACGCGTGCGCACGTGCTGGCCGTGCTCAATCAGCATGCAGGCAACAAAGCTCGTGCCGCCCGTGCCTTGGGTATCAACCGCCGTTCGCTG
>CAKQNH010000071.1 GCA_934255105.1 uncultured Pirellulaceae bacterium | reverse complement strand
CCAACGTTCTGCAGGATATTTCGAGTTTTTTTACGCGCAAATGCCGTGCCATGCAACCGGCATATGCTTATTTAAGGGCTAGACCTGGGGTGAGTTCGTCGCTGGCGGCCAGACGACGAAATTCCTGAGCTGTCTGCAGAAGATCCATATACGTCAGCAGCGGATAATGCGGCAGGTGGGGCATGTAGTTTCTGTGATATTTGAACCTTCCATCGCTAACTGTGCGGCTCATGTCCAGGCGTTCGTCCATCCGATCGCGAGTCGCGTAGATATGGGTGCGCGGCTGGGCTGCTTGCGGCCCCAGAAAAGCGGAACCTTGCATCTCCTGTGGAATAGGTAGTTCCAGCAGCGATAGTATCGACGGAGGCAAATCCATCAAACTCACCAGTTGTTCGCTAGTCAGGCCCCGATCCGTTGGCATCAATTCCTGCCACTTATCTGGAACGTGAACAATCAAAGGGACTCGCAATCCCGATTCGTAGACAAATTGTTTTGCTCGTGGCAGCCCAGCTCCATGATCGGATGTAAATATTACGATCGTGTCATCCGCAAGATTGTCTCTCTCCAGTTGCTCGAGCAGTGTGGCCACCTGATGATCCATAGCTGAAATGAGATCGTGGTAGCGCGCCCATTCAACCCGTACCGCGGGTGTGTCCGGCAGCCACGCCGGCAAATGCACCTTCGCTGGATCGTGCGCCTGCTCTGGAGTCAAGCGTTGAGTGAGTTTCAGAAAAGCCGCGCGAGGAAATCTCATGCGGCTCTCATGCGTGGTCATGAAGTTAAAGACGCTGAAGAAGGGCTGCCCTGGTGCGCGTTTGCGCCAGTGGGCAACGTGACTGGATTCATCCCACATCCCCGCTGGGGCTTCAAATTGGTAATCTTGCTTCTCTCTGTTGGAGCAGTAATAACCGGCTCCTCTAAGTATGGTTGGCAGAGTCCGAATGGCGTCAGGCAGCGTCGCCTGACAACGCATGTGCTGGGCACCCAGTGAAGAAGCGTAGAGGCCGGTGATCAAACTCGTGCGGGAAGGCGCGCACACTCCAGCCGTGCTGAAAGCGCGGGAATATCGCGTACCCTTGGTGGCTAGAAGATCCAGCGTGGGACTACTCGCGTCAAGGTCCCCATAGCAACCTAGATTTGGACTAATGTCTTCGGTTGTAAGCCACAAGATATTGGGCCGAGCCGCTCGATCTGTGGTACCCTCTTCGGCTGCCCAGCTAAACAGACCGGTGGTCAGGAAAATAAGAACGAAATAGTATCTCATAGCAATCCGGAGGTGGTGGGGAAAAGGCTTGGGCGACGCTGTCGAGCGCCCTGGCATGTTTTGTGAATTCAGTTACATGTACGGAAGAAAAACGGCTCCAGAAATGTTGTCTATTAGGTTGAATGGAAACTGCCGAACGCGTTGAGACGGCGGCCACGCAGGAATTAACAAAATTAATATAAATTGAGCAGTAAGCGCGAGCGCATGGGCAGTGATAACAACAACGACAGACAAGAAGAGCCTATTCTGTAACAGCTTCGAAAATAGCACACTTCTCGCTGAACGCCACCGACAGTCTCGCTTTTTCGTACTCGTACTCGTACTCAATGAAATGGTACTCGTACTCCTACTCGATTCGCATGGGGCATCGAGTAGGAGTACGAGTACCGCCTACGGCTGAGTAGGAGTGCGAAAATGCAGGTAAAGGTCCGTCGATCATTGCTCTTGGTGATTGCCACACCGCTCTTGGTGCTTGCCACTTCCATTGCCGTCGGGCACCCGACGTCTACGACGGGCCGTGACTGAGTCCTCAACGAGTCCTCACGACAGAGTCGTCTGCCGCGTGGCGAGGGAGACAGGACAGGAGGGTTGGTGTCGGGAAGATGACACGAGAATTCTGAATTTTCCTGTCCCCAGATTTTCCTGTCGTGAGCCAGCAGCGGCGGCAGACCTATCGCGTAGGGCCGCGATAGGGTCCCCCCGCAAGCATGCAACCTATCAACGCGTGATATCGCTGGCCGCATGCCGAACCTAGCGCCGATGCTAAGATGCTAATCAGTAACCGAGCTGTGGTCCGGTGAACGCTATTTGCCGAGTTGCTTAAGGGTCTCGCGGCAGTGCTTGGCGCATTCCTGGCACGCTTTGGCACACTTGGCCATGTGCGCGTCGTCGGGGAACTTTGCGCAGGCTTCAGCGCACTGGTCGCAGCATTTAGCACAGCATTCAAGCATGTGGCCGGCAAGCGGGCTCTGCCGCGCACAGAGAGTCGCGCAGGTCTTGCAGCACTCCGCGCAGTCAGCGCAGAGTTGTGCGGTAGCGACATGCTCTTTCTTTCCGTCGGCTAACAGCTTCAGGCAGTGGGCAAAGCAACTGTCGCATTCAAGCTGGCAATCCGCGCACACCTTGGCACACTTGGTCAGTTGCGACGCATGGTGAGCCGCATGTTGCTGCTGGGCTTGGGTAGTTTGAGCTGCTAACACCAAAACGGCGAGAGTGAGCAGCGAGGACAATATCGAGAAGTTACGTGGCATCGGGAAATCTCCCAAAACAGAGGGGTGGAAGTCGTCGGCTCAAGTCCGTCTTGAACCAGCGGTGGGATGAGCTAAAGCAAATTCCGTACCCGAACCGAGATCTATTTCCACGCGACCTGCGCTGGCAGCGGCCACTCGCGTTGCCTGCCAACGACAGTTTTGGTCTGCTATCGCCAGGCCGTCTGCGAACGTCCAATTTTCAAGCTGGGTGGAAAGAGCGGTGCAACAATGCTGGCTCACAGCAGCGCACGGCAAGAACGGCGCAATAATTGCCTCGTGTGCTATTAGATGGACCTATAGTTGATATCGCCGTAACTTTGCGCGGTTGGGATGCAGCGTGGTTCAACGGCTGGTCGGTAATTTGTTCAGGATTGGGCTATGTGGTTGCTTAGAGTACTCTTTTTAGTGGTTGTGATGGCGCACATGTCAGCGGCGTCGGCTCAGGAATCTCTCCCCGTGCCATCGCCGGTCGAGTCCAAGCCCCATACGGCTGATTCTTCCCCCGTAGACGGAGTTTTGAGCACCCCGGCCAATCCAGTTTTGGCGTGCCTGCGCATACCGGCGGCGCTAGTCACCGAGGTGGCCAGTCGCGAGTTCACGCACAAGTCGCACGTGGATCGGATCGTGTTGGGAACACATTCACGCGGAAGCGCTACTTGCCAAGGGCACGTGGTGTGCGAAATGCGTGAGCAAATTGACGCTGTTGAGGTGGTTTGCCGCATCTCGGGAACTGTGGATTCGACGACCTGCGGTACCAATGGTCCAGCGCTGATCGGCTCGACAACCACCACATCTTACACGGCCACTAAGAGTATCATTTTCGACGGGCGTAAGCTCATCACGCAACCTGCCATAGTTCAGGCCAGCAGCCGCATCCAAATTACAGACATCGGTAGCAGCCTCCCCGGCATACGCGGGCGGATAGTTCGGCGCGTAGCCGAGCGACGCGCAGGGGAGAGTTTAGCCGAGGCAGAGGCGATTACTCGCGACCTGACCGTGGCCGAGTTGCAGCAGCAAATCGACCACGAATTTGCGCAGCGCATCGTTTCGATCAATCGAGCTATTGAGGATAGACTGCCAATCCTGAAAGCTTTTGCAGAGAGTGACTACAAGCTTTCGATCAGCAGTCAAGCTGAGTTCATTCAACTGTTGTTCGTTCGCCGCGACGCGGATCCGCAGACGCTGCACGTTTCCCCCACGCTGCCACTGACGTCGAAGATTGTCTTATGGATCCCCCTGCTCCGTCCGCTGGGAGCCACTGGAGTTACTCCACAGGCCGAACAGCAGCCGAAGAACAATTTCGAGTTCCAAAATGGCGAGCAGTGGCTGTTGAACGACGCTCAGAGTTTTCTTCCACTATGGCTGACCACTGCAGTAGTCAGCGTCAAAGCCAAAATCGACGAGCGCAAGCCACGGGTTGAGTTGCTGTTGCACGAAAATTGGATTGGAGTCCAGTTCGGCCAAAACACGCTGAAATAGTATTCTGGGGTAGGCTCACCCAAGCATCTGATCGGCGGAGCGATCAGCGACTATTGCGTCTGATCGGCGGAGCGATCAGCGACTATTGCATCTGGTCGGCGGAGCGATCGGCGACTATTGCGTCTGATCGGCGGAGCGATCAGCGACTATCAGCAGATCCGTGAACGGTTACGTCGCAGCCTTAAATTGACGCGATTAGGAGGATTCTGCAGCACGTTGGGCTTTCGATCAATGCACAATCGGAAACGCCCGATTAATCGATAAGATGTGACTGGTTGAATCCCGCCGCATTATCGTTTCATTTGGCCGTCCTGAGATGGAGCTCAGCAATGCGCAGCGTGCTTCTGTGTTTGTCGTTAATGTTTTGTACACTCAGCATTTCCCAATCCGCTGTCGGCCAAACGTTCGGCGTTGAACTGCACAATACAATGATGCCAGCCTCAGGCGGTATGGGCGGGGTCAGCATCGCTCGCCCACAAGACCTGACTAGCGCGATCAATGCCAACCCCGCAGCCCTGACTCAGTTCCGTGGAACGCAGTTTGCGTTCGGCGGTGGTTGGGCCGAGCCCACGTTCAATCTTCAACAGACTAGACAAATTCCGGTTGTCGGGCCCGATCCATTGATTGAGCCCTATTCGGCCAGGTCGACCGCCCCTGGGGTTCCGATAGGTAACTTTGGAGTAACTCAAGACCTCAGTGCCCTGGGATTGCCTGCGACCCTTGGTCTGGGTTTTGTCACCACCGCCGGTGGGTTTATGGATTTTCGACACGTGCCCGAGTCACACGGCACCAACACGGGGCAAACAATTTTTAACATGCCGGCCGCGCTGGGCCTGGATGTGACCGACCGGCTTTCGGTAGGTGCCAGCATGTCGCTGGGCATTGCCTTCTACGATGGCCCATTCGTGGGTGTGGGGGGGATGACGCCCGATTATGCGCTTCGCGGTACGGTCGGCACGAACTACTTGCTGACCGACACAACCACGCTCGGTGCGTACTACCAGACCGAGCAGTCGTACACGTTCGACAATGCTTTTTTGTTGAACCCAGGGCCGGGGCAGCGCGCCGTCGATGTTAACATGGATTTGCCACAGAACATCGGCTTTGGCCTGGCAAACACAACGCTAATGGATGGAAATCTGTTAGTCGGAGTGGATGTTCTCTATAAGCTGTGGGACAGCGCCGATCTCTACGAAGCAATCTATGACAACCAATGGGTCTGCCAATTCGGTACACAATACACTCGTGGACGGTATCGCTTGCGGGCCGGGTACGTGTGGGCCGAAAACCCAATCGACAATACGCCCGGTCGGGCGCTGGGCGGCGTTGTGCAGCCTGGTGATTTGGCTGCGGTGCGGTATTCGCAAGGGCTTTTGGCGATCACCAGCCAGCACCGGATGTCGTTGGGGCTTGGCGTCGCGGACGTTTTGCCGGGAGTCGACATGGATATGATGGCCGGCGGTATGTTCAAGGACTCTCAGCAGCTCGGCGATTTCACAACCACCTCGATCGAAAGCTACTGGCTAGGTGCCGGGCTGACCTGGCGGTTTGGTCGCGGGTCTTCGCTTCCAAACATCGCTCCCGATTCGTGGATCAACTGAGGCTAGTGGCTTGTCACAGGTAGTAGGTGGGGGAGGAGTCCGGCTTGACGAGTTGAAATCAAGCATGAAAGGCAAGCTGGAAGCTTATTCTACGGAGACAAGCTGGAAGCTTATCCCACGGCAGACAAGCTGGAAGCTTATCCCACGGAGACAAGCTGGAAGCTTATTCTACGGGAGACAAGCTGGAAGCTTATCCCACTAATCGCGGGCAACTGGCATGGAATGGTGCAGCAGCCATGAAGACTCGCCGCTGGCGAATTATACTCTTGTAGTGTCCTTCGCCTGCTCTCCGTTGTCCCTGCCTCTCCTCAGTCCTGCCACTCATCATGAACCCACTAAACCTATTTCGTCGGACTCGAAGGGGTAGCGGCCGCCACGGGGTCCACCGGCAACCTCAAGCCCACATGACTTGGGCGTCGCGCAGCATGACGCTGACGGTCACTCGCACGCGAGTGTTTTTGAAGAAGCAAATATGGATCTGGCCGATTGTCGCGGTCATCCTACTGTCGACCATTGGCTATTTCGTGCAAAGCGCGATTGAATCGACCATCAAAGGGAATGTTCATGATGGACTGCTGAGCATCGTCAATATAGAGACCGAAATGCTCGAAAAGTGGCTTGCGGTGCAAGGCGCGACCACCCAGTCGCTGGCTAACGATGTGTCGGTACGCGAGACAATTTATACCTTGTTGCAGAAGAATTCTACGACAGTCGCCAGCACCCCGGAGGAAATGGCACAAGCTCAGCGTCGATTGGCCGACGAGATAGCCCCCGTCATGGCAGCACACTCCTTCGCGGGGTTCATTTTGATCGACGAATCCCATGCAGTCAAAGCATCCTCCCACGCGGTACTCGAAGGCAGAGAGGCTATTGCTGAATACGAAGCCTTTACAGAACGTGCGCTCAATGGAGAAACGTTCGTATCGCCCCCGTTCCCTAGCGTCGCCATGATAAAGGACGCAAATGGACAATTGCGCACGGGGGTGCCGACGATGTATGCGTGCGCGCCGGTACGAGACCCATCGTTTCAAGTCATCGCCGTTCTGGCTTTGCAGATTCGCCCCGAGCGAGAGTTCACCCAAATTCTGCAACTCGGCCAAGTTGGAGATTCCGGAGAGAGCTACGCCTTCAACTCGCAAGGGGTGATGGTTAGCAATAGTCGTTCGGACGAAGCCTTGATTCTGCTGGGGCTCTTGCCCGATCAACCCGGCTCAAGATCCATGCTTCAGGTAATGATTCGCGATCCAGGGGGGGACATGACGCAAGGTTTTCGACCCAAAGTGCGGCGTTCTCAATTGCCATTGACGGCCATGGCGGCTGACGCGCTTGCAGCCAAGGACGCCACCAGCGCCCACTCCAATGTGGACGGCTATCGCGACTACAGGGGCGTTCCGGTAATTGGTGCGTGGCGGTGGCTACCCCAGTATCAGATGGGGGTGGCGACGGAGCTAAGTCGCGCGCAAGCGTTTCGCCCTTTAGTCATTCTGCAGCGCACCTTTCTGTTGATCTATAGTTTGCTGGTGCTGAGTGCCATCGCGATCTTTGTGTTCACGGTAATCATCGCCAGACTGCAGCGACGATCGCGTGAAGCAGTCATCGAGGCACAGCAACTGGGCCAGTACAAGCTGGAAGAAAAGCTGGGCGAAGGTGGGATGGGGGTGGTTTACAAGGGCCGCCATTCGATGCTGCGACGTGCGACTGCGATCAAGTTGCTACAGGCCGAAAAGGTCAATGAATCATCCATTGCACGCTTTGAACGCGAGGTGCAAATTACTTGCCAGCTCAACCACGCCAACACCATCGCCATCTATGATTACGGACGAACCCCAGAAGGGGTCTTCTACTACGCAATGGAGTATCTCGACGGGATCGATTTACAGAAACTGATCAACGATTACGGGCCGCAAGGTGAGACGCGCGTGATCCACATCCTGCTGCAAGTTTGCGGTTCGCTCTACGAAGCTCATTCCCAAGGATTGGTTCATCGCGATATCAAGCCCGCCAACGTCATGCTCAATCGACGCGGCTGCCAGCCTGACGTGGTTAAGGTACTCGATTTTGGATTGGTCAAGGCAATTGAACAACCGGAGGGAGGCTTGCATGCCATCGGCGGGTCGCTGACAGGCACCCCGCTGTACATGTCTCCCGAATCGATTCAGGCACCGTTGTCCGTCGACGCGCGCTCGGATATCTACGCGGTGGGTGCCATCGGATACTTTTTGTTGACTGGACATCCGGTCTTTGAAGCGGCGAATCTGGCCGAATTGTGCCACAAACATATCGATGAGCTACCCGTGCCCCCTTCGCAACGCAGCCAGATCGAGATCTCCAGCCAACTGGAAGACGCGCTGATGAGCTGCTTGGAAAAGACGCGGGCCAAACGTCCGCAAACCGCACGTGAATTGTCCCTGTTATTGTCTGCCTGTGCTGCGGCGGGACAGTGGTCCATAGCGGACGGGGACCGCTGGTGGGGGCGCCACGAGCGGGGCTTGAAAGGAACCGATGGGGATCCGCTGACCAAAAAGTCATCCTCCAGCTTCGACCCAACCCTTGATCAACCTATGGATTTCCCGCCTCGTGCGGATGTTGATCAAGCCTAGCGACCTCCAAATCCTATCCGCAACAAACCATAGCATCTGCGGAAATTGCCGAGCAAGTGTTGGCATAGCCTGTGCCCTGCGTGGGACCATCCGCTGTGACAAGCGGGCAATGGTATTTTCGGAAACTTTGCCCTTGGGCAACTAATGCTGCTATAGGGTGCGTTGCGTCGCACAGGCAGTCCTCTAGAATTACGTTCAAATTAATGATGCCACCCAGCGCGCTTTCTGGAGCATCCCCAATCCTCTTGAACGAGTCGACAACTTGGATCTTCAATCTCTGCTAAGAATGATCTTCGAATTGGTGGGCGGCCTAGGGATTTTTCTGCTGGGCATGAAGAACATGTCCGACGGCATGCAGGCCGTAGCGGGAAATAGCCTGCGCAGTTTGATTGGGGCCGTGACCAACAATCGCTTCTTAGCCACCACAGTGGGCGTGTTGGTGACGTGTATCGTGCAGTCGAGCTCGGTGACGACAGTGATGGTCATCGGCTTCGTCAACAGCGGCATCATGGACCTGACTCAAGCGGTGGGAGTGATTATGGGTGCCAACATTGGCACTACGATCACGGGTTGGATTCTGGTGTTGAATATCGGCAAGTATGGCTTGCCGCTGCTGGGCTTCGCCGCTTTTGTGTTTCTGTTTTCGCGGGGCGATCGCTGGCGCACGTGGGCGATGTTCGCGATGGGCATAGGCATGGTCTTCTTTGGCTTGGAGGTCATGAAGTCGGCCTGCGCCATTATCAAAGACCTGCCTGAGTTCGAAGCTTGGTTTGCTAAGTTCAATGCCGACACGTATTTGGGCGTCATGAAGTGCGCCCTGGTGGGCTGCGTGATGACAATGGTGGTACAGTCCTCCTCCGCCACGCTGGGGATCACGATCTCTTTGGCCACACAAGGTGTGATTTCTTATCCAACGGCAGCCGCATTGATTTTGGGCGAGAATGTCGGCACCACGATCACTGCCTTCTTGGCCTCGTTGGGAGCTACGACCAACGCGCGGCGGGCAGCTTATTTCCATGTTATTTTTAACATTTGTGGAGTGCTGTGGATCACCTCCATTTTCCAGTGGTACATCGCACTCGTTCAATCGCTCGTGAGCGTTGATCCCGCCACCGTTGTGCAGGTTGGCGGTGTGGACACGTATCCATACACAGTGGCGGCTATAGCCGCTACGCACAGTCTGTTCAACATCGCGAACACGCTGGTGTTTCTCCCGATAATGACCCCCATCGTGCGTTTTCTGGAGTGGATCGTGCCCGCACGCCCGTTCAAAGAGAAGCCTCGCCTAACGGACCTCGACGTACGCATATTGGAGACGCCCCTGCTGGCTATCGAACAGTCGCGTAAGGAGATTTTGAAAATGGGCGACGGCTGCATCAAAATGCTTGACTGGCTGCTGGAGTTGATGCTCGACGACGATCCTGACAAAAAATTGGCGGATCGACTGAAACAGCGCGAGAGCATCTTGGACTCGGTACAGGACGAAATAGCGGCCTTTGTTACCAACTTGCTGGCCGGCAACGTCTCGCGAGCGACGGCTGAGGAAGCACGCCGACAGCTTCGTCTGGCCGATGAATATGAATCGATCAGCGACTATGTGGCAAATTTGGATAAATTCGATCGCAAATTGCGCCGCGATGGCTTGCGCTTCACGGAGACTCACCGCAGCGATCTAGCCGAACTGAACAAACATGTTAAGGAGTACCTGATCGCGGTCCACGAATCCTTTAGCAACCGCAACCGGCATGTGCTTAATAACACCCTGCCGACCAGCAAGCGCATTCGCGAAGAGATCAAGGGGCTGCGGCGCAAGCACTTAGAGGAATTGTCAACGGGTGCCATTCCAGCCGCAGTCAGTATTGCATTTATGGCCGCATTGAACGCTTATGCCCGCGTTCGCGACCACACCCACAACGTCGCCGAAACGATCGATAATGAGTAATGAGTGAGGCGATGGGCCACCAAAAATAACTGTCGCAAGCGGTGTCAGGCTATCATAGAATAGGATAACTCCGATGTGGATTGCGATTTGGTTCATGAATTCTGGCACAGGTTTTTTCGATGTCTAAAATGCTGGCCCTCGTGGTGGGCTCCCTGGCTTTGCTGGTCGCCCTATTCTTTCTGATGGCTCGCAAGGACAATCCTGTGGCCAGCGGTGGTACGCCCGGCAGCGGCGGGCAGGCACCGCTGATGATTTACTGCGCGGCCAGCAATCGCGCCGTAATGGAGGACATCCGCAAAGCCTATGAGGAGGAAACTGGGCGGCAAGTGCAAGTCCAGTATGGCCCCTCGCAAACACTGCTGTCATCGCTGGAGATCAGCCGCAACGGAGATCTGTTTCTGCCAGCCGACGATAGTTTCTTGACGGTCGCGAAAGACAAAGAGCTGGTCGCCGAAGTGCTTCCTATCGCAACCATGCATGTCGTGGTCGTGGTTCCCAAAGGCAACCCCAAGCAGATCACCCGCTTCGAAGACTTGCTGCGCGAAGATGTCCGCTTGGTCCAAGCCAGTCCCGATGGGGCGGCCGTCGGCAAATTGACACGCGAAGTGCTCAGCCAAGCGGGCCTGTGGGAGAAACTGGACGCTGCAACCGAAGGCTATCGTACCACGGTTACCGATGTGGCCAACGATCTGTTGGTGGGTGCCGCAGACGCTGGGATTGTCTACGATGCAGTGCTATCGACCTATCCCGCCTTGACTCCAGTCGAATTGCCCGAATTTGCCGCTGCCACTTCTCAAATTTCCGTCGGTGTGCTCGATTTTTCCACTCAGCCCACTGCGGCTCTGCATTTTGGACGCTATTTGACCGCCGCCGTTCGTGGGCTCGAGCGATACCAACACTATGGTTTTCGCACAGCGCCCGGAGATCATTGGGTGGATAAACCCGAACTGACGCTGTTTGCAGGATCGATGCTGCGACCAGCTATTGAAGAAACGATCGATAAGTTCGAAAAGCGTGAAGGCGTGCATGTGTCCCGCAACTATAACGGTTGCGGTATCCTGGTAGCGCAGATGAAAGGGGGCCAGCACCCGGACGCTTATTTCGCTTGCGACACCGAGTTCATGCAGCAAATGGGTGAGCTCTTCCCAACTTCGGTCGATGTCTCGCAGAATGAACTGGTCATCCTGGTGCAGAAGGGGAA
>CAKQNH010000070.1 GCA_934255105.1 uncultured Pirellulaceae bacterium | reverse complement strand
GCATACCTGGCTGTTCGCCGGCAACAGCTATGGCCGCTGGGCGGCCCAGCGAGTGGGAGTACCTGTCATCGTGGCTGGCGAACGGTGCGTGGATCCGTGGAAAAGTTGGTGGCATCATGCCATCGATCGACGACTGCTGAGGCACACCAAGACGATCGTGACCAATACCACTGCGGTGGCTGACTTCTATGCCCTGCACGGCATCCCCCAGGAGAACTTCACTGTTATTCCCAATGCGGTCGTGCCCCGCACTCAGGTAGCCTTGACGCGCGAACAATTATTTGAGCGTCTGAGGATTGAACCGCGTGGCCGCGTGGTGGGTGCCGTGGGTCGGTTGTGGAAGCAGAAGGGCTATCGCGATTTGATCTGGGCGGGAGAACTTCTACGGGTCGCGCACCCAGACGTCTACCTGTTGATCCTGGGGGATGGCCCTGAGCGAGAGGCCTTGCGCGCGCACCGCGATCGCGCGGGGACGTACGACGCCGTTCGCTTTGTCGGTCATCGCAGCGATGCGGCCGAATTGATGACAGCCTTTGACGTGCTATGGAATGGCAGTTTATACGAAGGCCAAAGCAACACGATTCTGGAAGCCATGACGCTGGGTGTACCGACCGTAGCTACCGACATCCCCGGCACACGCGATCTGATTGAACATGGCCACAGTGGTTATCTTTATCCACCACAGGATTTGGGAGCGCTCACGCGCTGGACAGTGGGTCTGCTGCAAGACGATGCATTGCGGGAGCAGATGGGCAATGCGGCTCGCCGACGCGCCGCCGAACACTTCTCGCTCGAACAAATGGTGCAGTCGCATGAGCGACTATACCAACGCCTGCTAGGCTAATCCCATACGTTCTTTGGGATCGCGCAGCCCGTGGGCCAGTTTGGCCAGAGCTTCCGTCTCGATCTGCCGCACGCGCTCGCGCGTCAGCCCGAGCTCGGTGCCGATCTCCTTGAGCGTGTGGGCCTGCGTGTCGGCCAGGCCAAAACGCATTCGCAGCACGGTTGCTTCGCGAACGTCGAGTGCGTCCAGCAGCTCCAGGGCCGTGCTCAATACGTCATGGTCGAGCAGTTCCTCATCGGGGGCCTTGAGGTTTTCATCCATGACCATTTCGCTCAAGGACCACCCCGAATCGCTCTGGTCGCTTTGCGGTGTGTTGTTATAGATCTGGATTGCCTTCTTGATGATCGGCAGTTTTTTGCGCGCCAGCCCCAGCACGCGACCCACCTCCTCTTGAGTCGGCGTCCGCCCCAGCTCTTCGGTCAGACGCGCCGACGCTCGCCGCCACTTGCTCAGCAGTTCGACCATGTAAGCCGGGATGCGGATGGTCTTGGACGAGTTGATCAGCGCGCGCTTGATCGACTGCTTAATCCAGTAACTGGCATAGGTGCTAAAACGCGTCCCCACCTCTGGGTCGAAGCCTTCGACGGCCCGCAGCAACCCCAGATTCCCCTCTTCGATTAGATCCTGCAACGCGAGCCCCTTGCCGACATAGCCCCGAGCGATATTGACCACCAAACGCAAATTGGCACGGACCATGTGGTCGCGAGCCATCGCATCGCCAGCACCGATGCGGCGGGCCAGGTCGCGCTCTTCCTTACCCGACAGCAAAGCCGTCTCATTGATTTCGCGGAGGTACGTCTCTAATGGGCTTTGGGGGGCCGCTTCTTTGGTTGTACGCTTGCGTCTGCTGGCGAGCAGATCTTCTTGGTCTTCCGTGTTGGCGGCTAGATATTCAGTTTTGTCAATCATGAGATCTCATTGCAGGCGTGAACAGGGGCGACATAGGGGGGAGAATCCCAATGCAAGCATTCGGGTATGGTAAGATGTATCGACGCTGCCTCAACCTGTGCTCGACCAAATGTCAAACATAGACGTCTGTAGCGATTTTCCGGAAAAGGTGAGGGTGTCCGATGGCGTAATTAGCAACGACTTAGTTGGATTCAGCTTGTCAAACTCGCTCACCACCCGATTGGGGACGCGCCAACCCTTTGACAAATATTGGCGCTATGAATACAATTGGCGGGTATGAGTGGGACAAAGCTGCCCCTCCCCGCCTGACCTTCCCTCCATTGAAGCCTTGAACATCGCAACTTTTGCTAGCCGTTCAAGTCTTGCCAAACCAGCGGCGCAGCGTGCGAATTGGGTAATCGTGTGTGCTTACCGGAACAGCAAACGTTTTGGGTACGAAACTTGCGCAAGAAGAAACAAGCAGCGACTTGCCGAGATCCTGTTGGTGTTAAATCCTTCCCCTTTAATTGCTCGCATTGTCTGAGATGCGCGGAGCTGACCTGCCATGAAATGTTTTGGAAACAGTCTTTCACGTCGTAGCTTCCTCACCGTGGGTGCCTTGGGAAGCTTAACGCTGGCCGATTTCTTGCGACTACGCAGTGCGTATGCCGACCAAAAGTCATACGATTTCTTACCGGCTAAGGCCGAGAGCATCATCCACATCTTTTTGCCCGGTGGACTGGCCCACCAAGAATCATTTGATCCCAAGCCATACAGCCCGCTTGAGTATCGCGGCGACATGGGGACGATCAAAACCAACACCGGTGAAGTCATCAGCGAGACGCTCCCCAAGCTGGCCCAGTGCGCTGACAAGTTCACGATCATCCGATCGATGACGCACGGCGAGGCGGCCCACGAGCGGGGCACGCACAATATGTTCACCGGCTACAAGCCCAGTCCGGCGTTGATTTTTCCAAGTATGGGGAGCGTGGTCAGCCACGAATATGGTCCCCGCAACAACTTGCCAGCCTACATCTGCATCCCCAACATGCCCAACGAGTTCGCTGGTAGCGGCTATCTGAGCAGTTCCTATGCACCGTTCAGCTTAGGCGCGGACCCCGCAGCCAAAGGCTTCCGCGTGCAGGATTTGAACCTACCCAACGGAGTCGATGAGGCCCGTTTTGCTCGACGTCGCGATGCGCTGTCTTCGGTCAACGAGTATTTTTCCAGTCGCCACAACGCCGACTCGGTCACGGCCATGGATAGCTTCTACGAGCGAGCTTATAGCCTGATCAGTTCCGAAAAGGCGCGGGATGCGTTTAACATCGATAAAGAAGATGACGCCATGCGCGATAGCTACGGGCGCAACCAAGCTGGCCAGCGGATGCTGCTCGCCCGGCGTTTGGTAGAAGCCGGGGCGCGCTTCGTTACGCTAACCTATGGCGGTTGGGATCACCACGCTCGACTGACCCCCGGGATCAAGAACTTGATGCCGCCACTGGATCAAGCCCTAGCGGCGCTCATCGGCGATTTGGATTCGCGCGGCCTGCTCGATACCACGCTGGTATTGGTCAGCAGCGAATTTGGTCGCACCCCCAAACTCAATTCGGAAGCGGGCCGCGATCACTGGCCCAAGGTATTTAGCGTCATGATGGCGGGCGGCGGAACGCAACGAGGCTTAGTCTATGGAGCGTCCGACCCGATCGCGGCTGAACCCGAAACCGACCCCGTCTCCCCCGAGGATCTAGCTACCACGATCTATCACCAGTTGGGTATCGTTGCGGATAAGGAACTGATGAGTCCCGGCGATCGCCCTGTGGAGATCTGCGATGGTGGCAAAGTTATCAAAGACATCTTGATCTAACTAAGAAGGTCATATCTGTGAAGTCTGTAATGCGATGTGCGCGTTGGTTGTCGCCGGTGAGAGCCCCTCTGCATGGAGATTTTCCGTTTGGAAACCTACCATCGGGGATTTTTCTGTGCGGGGTGGTGTTGCTGGCCTCAGTAGCTAGTGCGGATGCACCGGTCGTGTCCAAGATAAATCCGCCCGGTGCCCAAAGTGGCACGGTGACGGAGATCGTGCTCACCGGTACCCGCCTGGCGGATGCCCGAGAGCTGCTGTTCTACTACGCCTCCGCAGGTGCGGCGGTCCAGCCCACGACGCGAATCGAAGTCACAGATCTGGTGGCGGAAGCGGACAATACCGTCAAAGCCAAGCTAAATGTCCCAGCCAATTTTCCCCCCGGCCTGATCGCCGTGCGACTGTCGACGGCTAGCGGCATCAGCAATCTTCGCCATGTGGGGATTACGGCCCTGCCCCAGCTTCCCGAAGTGGAACCCAACAATGACTTCGACTCACCGCAAGCGGTCGCGATGAACTCGACCGTCTATGGCGTGGTAACCAACGAAGATGTCGACTATTTTTCAGTCGAATTGGAAGAGGGACAAACCCTGACGGTCGAACTTGAGGGGCTGCGACTTGGGACGGAGTTTTTCGATCCGTCGGTCACTATTTTCGACTCCCAGCGATTCGAAGTTACCAGCTCGGACGACGCTCCGCTATTACAGCAGGATTGTGTCTGTTCGATGAAAGCCCCCGCAGCGGGACGCTATGTAATCGAAGTCCGCGAAAGCAGCTATGGTGGCAATGAGCGCAGTCAATACCGCGTTCACATTGGGAACTTCCCGCGCCCCTTGGCTGTGATTCCGTCGGGCGGTCGACCAGGCGAACTGATCTCCGCCACGATCGTCGATGTCTCGGGAGATACTTGGACCGAACAGATTCAGTTGCCCGATGCGGTCGGCGACTTCGATTTCATCGCCTCGCGCGACGGGAAACAAGCCCCTTCGCCGAACCAACTACGAGTCATCGATTACCCCAATGTGCTCGAGAGTGAACCCGACACAGATCGAGCTGCGTTGGTCGCCGTGGATACCCCGGTCGCTTTCAACGGCGTGCTGCAGGAGCCGGGCGACGTGGATTGGTTCAAAATCAATGGTAAAAAAGACCAGACGCTCGAGTACACGGTGTACGCGCGTCGCACGCTGCGATCCCCGACCGATAGTTGGCTGGAGATCTTTAATGAAAAGGGTGGGCGATTAGCCTCAAACGACGATTCGGGCAGTCCCGATAGCCTGCTGTCCTTCAAGTTTCCGGAGGACGGTGTGTATCTGGTGGCTATACGCGATCAACTGCTCGATGGCAGTCCGGCTCATGCCTACCGCCTGGAAGTCGCACCGCCACAACCCAAGCTAACATTGAGTATTGACGAGCTTGTGCGCTACGAAGCGCAAACTGTAGAAGTGCCTCAGGGTGCATCGATGGCCGTTCTCGTGCGCGCCCTACGCGCCAATTTCGGGGGCGATCTGAAACTCTATTGGGAAGAGGCGCCCGCCGGCCTGCAGCTCAGCACCGATACCATCGCAGCCAATCAAACGTTTATTCCGCTGCTGATTACAGCCGCTGCGGACGCGCCCATCGACGCAGCCCTAGCGCCGCTGCGAGCTTCCACACTCCCCGACGCCAAGCCAGCCGTCGCGGGCGCACTAAACCAACGCACGCAATTGGTGTCCGGCCAAAACAGGGTCGACATGTGGGGGCACAACTCAGATCGCATGACGGTAGCGGTGACCCAACCGGTTCCATTTTCCATCGAGCTGGTGCAGCCGCAGGTGCCGATTGCGCGCTTCGGCACCGCCAATTTGCACGTCAAAGTTAAACGCAATGAAGGCTATGTCGAACCGATCGCGCTGCGGATCCTGTACAACCCCAACGGTTGTGCGGCCAGCGGTTCCGTGCGTATCGAAGCCGACAAGAGCGAAGCTTTCATACCGATCACCGCCAACGCAACTGCCGCCCTCGGCAGCTTTCCCGTAACGGTCTTGGCTCAGGCCAAGCGCACCAACAGCAGTGTTTGGGTAGCCACCAACTTTATCAATTTTGAAGTCGCCGACTCCTTCTTCGAATATAAATTCGTGACCACCGTAGTCGAGCCCAATGCCAGTAGCAACGTCGTGGTTGGACTAGAAATCAAACAGCCACCCGCAGGTGAAGTGCAGTTTGAGTTGCTCGGTCTGCCAGCCGGCGTGACCACTACCACCCCGGTCATCAAGCTGGAAGGGGAGATGACTCAGTTGACCTTCCCGATTAGCGTGGCTGCCGACGCGCGAGTAGGCAAACACCAGACGCTGGTTGTGAAAGCTACGATTCGCCGTCCCGAGGGCGAAATCGTGCAGACGCAGGGGCCAGGCGAGGTGCAGATTGTTGCACCCATCGCCACCGCTACACCAGCGGTCGCGGCAGCCAAACCGGCTGCGGCACCACCGCCGACCGAAAAGCCGCTCAGCCGCTTGGAGCAATTGCGCCAAGCTCAAAAGATGCTTCAATCCCAGTAACCATTCGGACGAACCATGCACATCCAATCTCGCCTTAGTTCTGCCGTAGTGGATCTCGCTACAGGTCCAGATGCCTCTACGTCCAGCCCGCGCCGCAACAGCCTGCAGTCGCCCCCCTTAGCGGCTTCCACTGCGAGCAGCATCGCTAGCTGGGCTGGCCGCGTCTTGGCTGCTGCATTGTGTCTACCGCTAGTGGGACTGCTGACCCTATCTGCCGCGTCAGCCGCAGATAAAACGTGGGAATCGCTGACCATCTACCCACCAGAGGCGCAACTGGCTACTGCCACAGATTTTCAAAACATGATTGCCGTGGCTCAGCGCAGCGATGGGGTCACGCTGGATGTTACCGATCAGGTTGCCTGGACGGTCGAGAACCCCGAGCTGGTTCGTTTCGAGGAGTTTCGCTTGCTACCTGCCGCCGATGGCCAAACAAAATTGCTGGCCACATGGCAGGAGTTGAAGGCGGAAGCCGCGGTGAGCGTTACTGCGGCCAAGACACCGCGCGACATCAGTTTCCATTTGGATGTGATGCCCGTGCTGACTCGCGCGGGTTGCAACACCGGCTCGTGCCACGGTGCCGCGCGTGGTAAAGACGGATTCCGACTATCCTTGTTCGGCTTCGACCCTGTCGGAGACTATCAACGCATTACTCGCGAGATCGGTATTCGACGCATCAACTTAGCTATCCCCGATCAGAGCCTGTTCTATCTCAAGGCGATTGGGGCTGTCCCGCACTCGGGCGGCAAGCGCATGGAGCCAGACAGTTCGTATGCTGCGACACTGCTAGGTTGGCTTCAAAAGGGTGCGTTGATCGACACAGCCGCCCCACCGGAGTGCACCAAGGTCGAACTATTTCCACCTCAGTTGGTCATGGAAGGCGAAGGGGTTTCACAGCGTCTAGTAGCGGTGGCGCATTACGCTGATGGCACCACGCGCGACGTCTCATCGCTGGCCGCCTTCAGCACCAACAACGATCGCACCGCTGCAGTCACCAACTTGGGCGCAATCACCGCCGGCGTACGCGGCGAGGCCTTTGTCATGGCGCGGTTCGATACACACACCGTCGGGACTCAAGTCCTGGCCCTCCCGGCTGACCTCGACTACACACCGCCTGAGGTTACCGGCAATTACATCGACGAATTGGTAGCTGCGAAGCTGAACAAGCTCCGCATTCTCCCCAGCGGCCAATGCAGCGACGAAGAATTTTTGCGACGCGTGACCATCGACATCATCGGACAATTGCCAACCGTCGAAGAATACCGCGAGTTTATGGCCGACACGGCGGACGACAAGCGTAGCCAAGTCATCGACCGCTTGTTGCAACGCAAGGAGTTCAGCGAGATCTGGGCTATGAAGTGGGCTCAGCTCCTGCTGGTCAAAAGCAATAATCAAGTCAGCTACAAGGCCGCCTTTCTGTATTCGAGTTGGTTGACCAACCAGATCGCGCAGACCACACCCATCGATCAAATCGTCCGCGAGATGATCGCTTCCAATGGTGGAGTGTTCGAACAGCCCGCTACCAACTTCTATCAAGTTGAACGCGATACGATCAAAACTGCCGAGAACGTAGCGCAAGTTTTCATGGGGATTCGAACGCAATGCACGCAATGCCACAATCATCCCTTCGACCGCTGGACGATGAATGACTATTACGGCTTCGCATCTTTCTTCTCCCAAATCGGCCGCAAGACGGGCGAAGATTACCGCGAAGTGATCGTCTTCAATCGAGGCGGCGGCGAGGTCAACCATCCGGTTACTAAGAAGCCGGTTCCACCCACGTTCTTGGGAGGCGGACAACCGGAGATCAAGGGGCAAGATCGTCGCGAAGTTCTAGCCGCCTGGATAACCAGCCCCGATAACCCATATTTTGCCACGAGCATCGCCAATCGCGTGTGGGCTCACTTTACCGGCACTGGTATCGTCGAGCCGGTGGATGATATCCGCGTTAGCAACCCTGCCAGCAACCCCGAGCTGTTTGCCGAATTGGGGAAGAAGCTGACAGAGTACAAGTTTGACCTGAAGCAGTTGGTGCGTGACATCTGCAATTCGGAGACCTACCAACGCACGACTCAGCCTAACGAAACCAATCGTGCAGACACTCGCAATTATGCCTTTGCCCAAGTGCGACGCATACCGGCCGAGATGTTGCTGGACTGCATTTCTGAGGCGACTGGTACGCAAGAGAAATTCCGCGGTTTGCCGCTCGGCGCGCGCGCCGTCCAGATCGCCGACGGTTCGTCCAGCAACTATTTCCTAACCACCTTTGGCCGTTCGCCGAGAACCACTGTCTGCGAAGCGGAATCAAGCACGGACCCATCGCTCTCGCAAGCCCTGCACTTCCTCAACGGCAACGCTACCCACGGCAAAATCGTGCAAGGCAAGCTGATCAAAACCTGGCTGGATGCCGGCCTGACAGTCCCTCAAGTCATCGAGAACATCTACTTGCGTGCGCTGTCGCGGCAGCCTTCGCAGGCGGAGACGGATACGCTGACCAAGTTGGTCGCCGACACAGGCAATAACACGGTGGGATTGGAAGATGTCTTCTGGGCTGTGCTCAATAGTCGCGAATTCATGTTCAATCATTAAAAGATAGATTCGGATTACGTTTCAGCCTCGCAGCGTCAGCAAGACCGCTGACAGTTGTTATTTTCCGCACGATGCGAAGCAATTAACCAGTTGCCCAATTAGATTGGTAGGGGGCGTTTGCCCGCGGCGCTGGTTTCAATTCCTCAAGGTTAAGTTCAAAACGCATGACGATGAAGTTCCACCCTGCACTGACTTTAGCATTGATTGTTTGCCTGGCATTGACCCTGGGCCGCGTGGCCCAGGCTGCGGACAAAGGTGCTGACGAGCAGAAGATCACCTTTGACGAACACATCAAACCCATCTTTCGTGAGCATTGCACGACGTGCCATGCCGAGGGTGACAAGGCGAGCGACTTGGCGGTCGACACCTACAGTGGTGTTTTGGCCGGCGGATCGGGCGGCAAGGTCGTAGCCGAGGGCAATCTTAGTGGCTCGCGTTTGTTCGCGTCGATTTCCCACTCCGCACAACCGTTTATGCCCCCAGATGAAGATCCCATTCCGCAAGCGCAGCGCGATCTGGTCAAGACATGGATCGAACAGGGCATGCCTGAGAACTCGGGTAGTAAGATCAAGCGTAGCAACAACGCCGCTGCGGCGATGCTGTCCACCACTTCCATCGGGAAACCCGAGGGACCGCCGGCGATGCCCGAACTGCTGATGCGCGAGCCAGTGATGGAAACCGAGCGAAGCGCTGCGATCGCCGCCATGACCGCCAGCCCGTGGGCACCTCTCATTGCCGTGGGTGGACAACAACAAGTCAGCCTGTACCACTCGCAGAGCGGAGAACTGCTGGGCGTGATCCCCTTTCCTGAAGGAGAGCCACAGTCGTTGACATTCACCCGCGATGGTAGACAACTGCTGATCGGCGGCGGGCGACATAGCAAGAGCGGTTGTGCCGTGTTGGTCGATATTCAAACTGGTGAGCGAATTGCCAAAGTCGGCGACGAACTGGACATAGTGTTAGCCGCCGACATCAGTCCGGACAAAAAGCACATCGCGGTGGCGGGTCCCCAAAAGATCGTACGCATTTTCGATACGGCCAGCGGCGAAATGCAAATGGAACTGAAGAAACACACCGATTGGATTTTCTCCTTGCGCTATAGCCCTGACGGCGTGTTGTTAGCGACCGGAGATCGCTCCAACGGCTTGGTCGTCTGGGAGGCGGCAACCGGGCGTCTGTACACCGAATTGACGGGGCACACCGGGGAGATTCGGAGTCTTGATTTCCGCGCCGATTCCAATGTGCTAGCTAGTGGTAGCCTCGACGGCACGATCCGTCTGTGGGACATGAATGAGACTAAAGAGATCAAATCCTGGGCCGCGCACGGCGGTGGTGTCAACAGCGTCATGTACGCGCAAAATGGCTTCATTGCCTCTGCTGGCCGCGATGCACGCGTGAAGCTATGGAACGGCAACGGAGAGCTGCAAAGCGAATTCCAAGGGCTCGCCGAAGCGGCTTTGGAAGTCGCACTCACGGGAGATGCCGCGTTTGTGGCCGGAGGTGATTGGAATGGGCGAGTGCAACTGTGGCCCGCAGCCGAACCCACGGCGGTGAAATTGATCGCAGCCAATCCACCCTCGATCGCCACGCGTTTAGAGCAAACCCAAGCCCAGCTCGCCGCCAAGCAAGCGGAACAGGCGACCGCCGAGCAGTCCGCCAAGGCGGCCACCGAATTGGCTACCGCCACGCAAACTCAACTTGCCACCGCCAATCAAGCAGCCACCACGTTAACCCAGCAAGTGACTGAAACCACCGCGCTTGATCAGAAGCTCACCGGCGAACTGACTCAGGCTGACGCCAAGATCAAAGAGCTGGAAGCTCAGCTAGCCGCCGCCAAGGCGAGCCGTGTAGAGTTGGCTGCGAATTCGGAGAAGACCAAGGCACAGTTGACCGCATTGGCCGCCCAGGCGAAAGCAGCGGCCGAGAATGTCGTCAAGTTGAAAGCCACTTATGATCAACAGGCTGCCGCTGCGGCGGCGGCCGTCGCGGCTCGCGATGCAGCGAACGCGCAGGTGGCTGCTGCTCAAGCCGCCCACGATAAAGCCGTAGCGGACAAAGCTGCGCTCGACAAAAAGAAAGCCGAACTGGAGGCTGCACAGCAGCAGTCTGCTGCGGCGGTCAAGGCTTTGACCGAACAAACGGCAGCCGCTGAAGCGGCTCAGACCGCACAAAAGGCCACTACAGATAAGCTGGCCGCAGAGATGCAGGTGCTGGCTGATCAGCTAGCCAAATTGCAGGCGCAAGCCACGCAGGCACAGCAGGCTCGCGATCAGGCCGCAGCGGAGCTTGAGAAGAGCACCAGCCAAGCGGCCACACTGAAGACGCAATTGGAAGCAGCTCAGCAAGCTGCTCAGGACGCCCTGGACCAGATGAAACTTTTCCAAGAATCCTACGGCACTCCCCAGTAACAATCTTTGTTGCCTCGTAACAGTCCTTGTAGGCTCGTAACAAGCTCTGCGCAGTTACGGCAGACCGAAGCCCCGAATAGCGGGCTGCCGCTGTGCCATTTGCATTCTGTCGGAACCGCGCGATGTATAGGCATAATCCACTATTCTCAATAATCACGCGTAACCGTTCACGAAATTGGAGGATTGGGAGTTGTATTAACCACGAAACACACGAAGGACACGAAAAAAATCTCTG
>CAKQNH010000069.1 GCA_934255105.1 uncultured Pirellulaceae bacterium | reverse complement strand
GGCTTTAGCCGCTCACGCGCACCCGCTGGAGCCCAGGCTTCAGCCGCTCACGCGCACCCGTTGGAGTCCAGGCTTTAGCCGCTCACGCGCACCCGCTGGAGCCCAGGCTTCAGCCGCTCACGCGCACCCGCTGGAGTCCAGGCTTCAACTTAGCGCAGTTGCTGCTGCGCGGCGGGTGGTGAAGCCACGCGCTGCTGCTGTGCGTTGGGGCTTCCTTGCCCCGGTTGACCCGCTTCCTGCGGATCGATGTACGGCTCGACAATCACTTGCCAAGACGACGGTAGATTGGTTTCGATGAACTCTTTCATGAACAGTTTCTGCTTCACGGCATCCAGCAGATTCCACTCTTGTTTACGATCGGTGAATTCGTAGACTTCGCGGTGCGGGAACTGCGCCTCCCAGTGCGGCAAGAACACGATTAGCGCCTTGGGCAGCACCTCTTGGGGATCGAGCACTACCTGCACTCGCGAATAATTGCCAGCGTCGTCGAGCTGCTTAGGCCAAGCCTCCAACCACACATCGCTACTGCCAGCAGGTGGCTTGACAGGCCGAATCCAGTAACGCTTTTTGATCTCGTCCGCCTTGACCCCGAACAGGAAGGGGAGGGGGCTGTTGTGAATTCCTTGATGCCGCTGCTCAGGTGCCAACTGAACCTTGAGCGCTTTCATTTCGTTGCGATCGCGGATATGGATATATTCACCGTCGCAAATCCAATATTCACCATACTTGTCGCTGGCGCGGTACTCCGGCTCGGGACCTTTCTTAACCAACGCTTGGCGGCTATCGATGCGGAACAATCCCTTGTCCGGCTTGGCGTACTGCAGCACACCTTTGTCGATAATAGCCGGTGAATTGGGGTCGATACTTGGATCGTATTGCCAGCGCGATAGTGTGCACTGGTACTGCTGAATCCGCCCAGTTCGTTGCTCCCAGGTATTGAGGACCACATCTAAGTAGTCGGATTGCTCCTTGGTCAAGGGATCAAACGGCGTCTTGGCTGCTTGAGCCGCACCGGCAGCGATCGCCGCTTCGGCAGTCATCACCAAGGTCGGTGTCTGCTTTCCAGCTTCAGTCAGTGCTTGCTGCTGCTGTTGGGCTCGCTGAAACAACTCCTGGGCAGTTTTCTGCTGCGACTGCGTCTGTTGCGACTGCTGCTGAGGAGCCGAGCTGGGCTGCTGCTGCGCCAAGCCGACGAGAGGAGAAAGACTGATCAACAGTGTAAGTCCAAGGACTCGAAAAAACCTTAGCATTGCATCTTCCCTGACGCGTAACCATGGGCGGAACTGGGTGCGGGTGCACCTTGGCGACCCAATCGTAGCAGTTCCCCGCCATTGTCCCTAGACGGATTTGTGCCTGTCCGCATTTTTTTTCCCGCTTGGCACTGAGGAATCTGCCTTGAGCGAGCATAGGCAATTCGCTAAGCTCCCCAAATACTCCTAACCACTTCGACCCTAAATCTCACTCTACTTCTGGCTGGTACCCCACCATGGACGAATCAACCGGCTGCGTGGAGCAGCGCAGCGTGTTTTTGATCGGGGGTTACGAACCCAAGAGCTCGGACGCCTTCTTCAAGCGGACGCGGCGCGAGCTGAATCGCTTCTGCGAAACCTGGGATGTATCAGCCCACATGAGCGAACAGACGCTCAGTCCAGATGGACTGTTGGCTACCGCGCACGTTGAGTCCGAAATACGCGGGCAAGCGGTAGCTACCCAACTCAACTTTTTCGTTTGGAACGACATTGTACTTGCCGACTTCGCGCGGCCGACAGTCGTGCGACTAGCTCGCTACGGGCTCACCTTTGCCGACTATGTCCTCAGCGGAACATTCTTCCGGATGGTGGCACAGGCCTGGCGGTTCTCGCTCTATTTTCTCTATCCAGCCGTCATGTTTGCTATCCTTAGCTCGCTCGCCACCGCGCTTGGTATAGCATCCAGCAAACTGATTCAGCCGTGGTTGGGCACGCCGATCGCCAGCGGCAGCGGTGTGGTCATCGGCGGCTTGGCGCTCTACGGGCTGCTCCGCTGGTCGGGGCGCCGCTGGTTCGTGCTACACTTGATGGACCTCTGGTCCTTTTCGCGAGACCACTTGCGCGGCTTGCGACCAGATGCAGAGGAACATATCGATCGCTTCGCCCAGTCGGTCGTAGATCGTGCCCAACGCGGCGTCGATGACGAAATCGTACTCGTCGGGCACAGCACCGGTGGCGCTCTCATCCTGGAAATCGCCGCCCGCGCGGTAGAGCTAGAGCCAACGCTCGGACAGCGTGGACCGCGAGTCACCCTGCTCACCGTTGGTTCCACCGCGCTGAAGATTGGCCTGCATCCCGCCGCACACACGTTCCGAAAGCGAGTCCAGTCGCTGGTCGACACCTCCGCCATCCAGTGGATTGAATGCCAAGCCCACACCGATGTCATCAACTTTTACAAAACCGACCCCGTGGCTGCTATGCAGTTGCACTCAAAACGCCACGATGCCTTTCCACAAGTCCATGTGGTGCGCGTCCGCGACATGCTGCAACCCGAAGCCTACAAGCGTTTCAAGTTCAATCTGTTTCGCGTTCACTATCAGTTCATCATGGCCAACACGCGCCGCTATGCATATGACTTCTTTATGATGTGTTGCGGAGAGCGAATGTTTGCGGAGATGTTGGGCGATAGCTTGCGTTATCATCCCGCCGCGCCTGAGCGCCCTGCCGCCCGCGCATCGGTGCCCCACAGCCCACGTCTGCCGAGTCACGCCCCACTTCCGAAAATCAATCCACTCAAACAATAAAACAAGGAAACGATCATGACCCCTGCTTTAGCCAAAATTATCTGGGTTCTAGGAATCGTCGCGTGGTGCATCATTCGCTATCCGTACCAACGCCGCGCACGCAAACTGAATGTTTCCACCCACAAACGCTCAACGGAAGAGCGTTTGTTGCTGGGCGGGGCGACCCTCGGACTCGTCATCGTGCCCGCTCTGTGGTTGCTGACCGGTCTCCCTGAGTCGCTCAACACCACCTTCCACCCCACCCTAGCCACGTTGGGAGCGCTGTGCATGGTGGGCTTCCTATGGCTGTTTTACGCTGTACACCGACAACTGGGACGCAATTGGTCGATCACCCTGGAGATCCGCGAAGACCATGCATTGGTGACCCAAGGGTTGTTCAAACACATTCGCCATCCCATGTACAGTTCGTTCTGGTTGTGGGCCATAGCCCAAGCTCTGTTGCTACCCAATTGGCTGGCCGGGTTGGCTGGCTTAATCTCGGTCGCCGCGCTTTACTTTGGACGAGTTGCACGCGAAGAAGCGATGATGCGCGAAACCTTTGGCACTCAGTACGATGCCTATATGAATCGAACAAAGCGCATCGTCCCGTGGATCATGTAGTAAATCGGCATAGAATCTGCAGTGCTCACTAGGCGAATGCTGGGATTTATGTGCTGAATCGAAGGAGCCTAGAGAGATGAGCTATATTCGACTGTTATTAGCCTTTATTCTCCCACCTGCGGCAGTTTACATGCAGTTTGGAATTGGGAGAATATTTTGGGTCAACTGCTTGCTAACCGTGCTCGGTTTCATACCTGGTATGCTGCACGCGGTCTACATGATGGCTTCGCGTCCACCAGGTTTAGTAAAATTGCGTTAACTTCAAATGTTTGTTGAATCTGCTTGGAGCCGCAAGGCGATCGGCGATGTCGATGTCGTTTTCCACGAGGGGCTCTACCACCTGTTCCACTTGGTGCTGCCCAACCACGACTTCGTCGCACACGCGATCAGCGATAACGGTCTGAATTGGCGGCGGGTGGATAACGCCATTTTTATCGGGCATCCGGGCAGTTGGGATGACCTGATGCTGTGGACCATGCACGTCACTGCCGATCCACATGGTGCCGGCTGGCGGATGTTCTATACCGGGCTGTCGCGCCGCGATCAGGGGCTCAAGCAACGCATCGGATTAGCGACCAGCCAAGATCTCTACGTTTGGCACAAGACGCCGGTCAACTGGAAAGATCTTCGCGGGGCCAACGACCCCGAGCTAGTCAAGCAAGCCCGCGCCAAGCTGCCCCGCCTGCTATCCAATAGTTTGCAGTCACCCATTAGCGAAACAAGCTGTTTCCCTCTGGAACCCGACCCCGCATTCTACGAAGCCGATGTGGACGGACCACGCAACTGGATCAGCTTTCGCGATCCCTTCTACTTTCATGATGGCGAGCGAGGTCTACTACTCGCCGCCGCACGCACCAAAGATGGCCCGCTGGTTCGGCGAGGCTGCGTGGCGCTGATGGAAGAGAACTCACCACACCATTTTACTTTCAAGCCCCCGCTGCACGCACCTCAATTGTACGACGACATCGAAGTCCCCAATCTGATCAAGCTGAACAACGAATATTATCTGATCGGTAGCCAGCGCGAGGACGCGAAAATACGCTACTGGCACACGCGTGATCTGCAAACCCTTTGGCGAAACTATTACGACAATGTGCTGCTACCGCAAGGCAACTACGCAGGGCGCGTCTGCCGCGATGAGGCGGGCATACTACTGTGGAATTTCTACACCGAAAACTCCCAGGACCGAACGGCAAACAACATCATGCCCCCGCCGAAACGACTGCAGGTATGCGATGACGGGCAATTGAAAGCGGTTACTTACGAGCAGTTCGACGAGCGTGCCAACGGCACTATCGACACGCGTTGTGTGCGCCTGCTCAAGGACCGCGCGCGCGACGCGCACAGCCATCACGCTCCTCAGTATTGCCATACGGACCAGTCGACGCTCCAATTGGGCAGCGAGGCCGGCTTCCAAGCATTTGTGTTTGAGGAAAGTGTCGGCAGCTTCCGCTTGGCTGCGAAGCTGACAATGCAAGGCAGCGGTAAGTGTGGCTTGGTCTCACGCGTGGACGACAATTCACACGACGGCTACTACATCTCGTTAGACCTGCTCAAAGGTCTAGCACAAATGCGATCTTGGGGGACCGGCCCATTGCGATCCGGCGAGGAGATGATGCAATTCAAATCGCTGCAGACAGGCAATTGGTATGATCCAAACCCCAGAGATATTAGCATCCAATTATTGGCATTTGGCAGCTATCACGAACTGAGCATTAACGGCAGCATCGTTTTATCGTTAGTGCACGATCGCTTCACGTCCGGCCTGCTTGGATTCTACGTCGAAACAGCCGACCTGCTCATCGAGCAATTGAAAGTCGACAAGTTGGCACCTCCCACGCAATCGGACGAGCACCTCACCACCGGCTGATCATTAACGACTGCCTTAGGGCTTCATTAAACCGCGTGGGCAACGCCCCGCGCTTCCTCGCTTGCTGGCAATCCGGCCAGCATAACCTTTGAGCAAACTGGCAGTGCTCACCACGCCTAGTACCCACGCTGCAACACCCAGAGCGTAGCGTGCTGGACTAGTTGCGTGGAATTGCACAGGTTGAGCTTTTGCTTGATGTTCTCCTTGTGCCGCTCGATCGTCTTGACACTTAAGTACAATGCGTCGGCGATATCGCGAGTGCATTGTCCGTTACCGATTTGCTCAAAAACTTGCAGCTCGCGGTTGGTGAGCGATTCAATGCCTTCCAACCTGAGTTGCTTGCAGCGCCCCAACTTGCCGCGAATCAGGTTCTTGGTAACAGCTTCACTGAAGTAAAACTCGTCGCGCAGCAGCGTTTGGATGCCTTCGATCAATCGCTCGGGAGCTTCTTGTTTATTGATGTAGCCATGAGCTCCAGCGGCCAAAACGCGATGCGCAAACAAACTTTCGTCATGTGCGGAGATGACCAGTATTTTCAAATGCGGGAGCACTTTGGTGATCGAGACGATCAAATCCAGGCCATCCCCTTCCTTCAGTGACAGGTCGATGATCGCCAAATTCGGGCGTTCTCGCAGGATCGTTTCTCGGCCCTCCTGCTCATTGGCTGCCATCCCGCAAACCTTAAGCATCGGCTCTTGGTTGATCAACTGCGTATAACCGAATCGGACAATACCATGATCGTCTACCACCACGATCCGAGCGACCGAGTCGAGTGCGCTGCTCATGTTTGACAACTGCGTTGTGGAATAGTGGGTTTGACAAGTGTGCCAGCGCCTGTGCAAGATTCAATTTCGAGCTTCCCCGCTAGGGACTCGGCTCGGAAACGCACGATCCGCAGCCCGTTCGTACTGGCTTTATTGATAAGTGCAATTTCCATGCCTTTACCATCGTCGCGAAAGAAATCAGTGACGCTGATCAACTAATCGCTTGCCAGTACTTTGATTTCCGACGGATGTACCGAGCCAGCAGTTCAGCAGCTAGGCTCGGCTCGTCGCGCGCCAGATGTTGAATCCAGATGTTGAATAATGACAAGCGCCACGTTGGGCTTGTCCGGCATCGCTTCGAGCATACGATTCAAAGAGCTTCAAGACGGTGGCTAACGCGCTGCGGACGCGGCCAGGTGCTTCGCCAGCAGCAAGTCGGCTCGACTATTCAAGCTGGTTAGCAGCTCATCTTCCCGCCAAATAGCGGACCCTTCCCTGGCCAGAAAGTGGCCCTTGCAGTGAGAGCACTGAACCTCCATTCCCAAACACTCGACGGGAACCAGTAGCTTGCGCCCACAAATCGGACACGATTGATTAAAACTCGTAGTAATCATCTAGTGTTTCCCTCAGCGTATTTGACTACCACTTGATTGTCGATTTTCATCGCACCAACAATACGCTTGGCCGTTTCTTGAGCCATCTGCTTCAAGAAAAAAGAGGGGAGTGTACCCAGGAGCTGAACAGCCCCAGCCTCGCAGCGGCAACGAACAATCCGCAGTTGACCATACGGACTGCTGCACAAACTCCGTCGAACGCGGGTCTCCAACGGATTGGCTACCGATCGCTGAATTCGAGCTGGCCGGGTGCGCGGAGCGGGAAGCACTTGGAGCATTGTTGGGATTTCCTCCGATTGAAACGCTCTACTTTTTGAGAAACAAACATTTTGTTTCGTAGATCCTTCATTTTCCGTTAAATTCCGCCAGCCAACACTGTAAAGTCCCCAATAATGCAATGGGGGAAAAGCCCATTGTCGAAAAACTGCATGCACTAGATGCTCACGCTAGCCGAAACGGCAGGCGAGCCATGCGCTACATTGGGTCGCGCACTTGGCTCGCGAAACAGGAGTAGCCTGCTAAACTCACAGATCGCCGCTATAAAAGCGGGCATGGAATCACGCGGACCGCTCTACCCCTAAGAGCGACGAGCTTGCCCGCGCCTGGCCATCTCTCGCTCAAGAAGTGCCACATTGCGAATATTGGCCTTGAAGCTCGCATCGAACAGATCCCCCAGCAGCGGCACGACGCCGACCGTCATGTCGACGCCTAGATTGGCCAACATCCGAGCCACGGTGCGTTTGCGGACTCCCATTCGCAGCGCATAGCCGACGATCGAAGCAGAGACGATACCGGTGGCCAAATCGCCTACGCCAGGTATGAGTCCGAGTATCGAATCCCAGCCAAAGCGGAAATTGGTCCCCGGAATCCGGTAGGCAGTATCCATGAACTTCGCCAGCTTCCGCATCCGCTGAAGCGCGAGCACGATGTCTTCACTGCCGACCGACGCGCCTTCCATCGTTTGCTTGGACACGCGGCCCTGGCCGGACAGCGAACGAGCGTTTGATATAATATTGATTGCCATTAGCAATTCTAGCCTTGGTTTGGAATTGTCGACGATCACTGCCACTACCAACACCCAAACGTCGGATCTATGCAAGCGAGTGCCCTCTACTTCTATGCAAGCGAGTGCCCTCTACGCAGCCTGCCGCCACATTTTGACCGTTTGGGTTAAGCGAGATTTGACAAGCAAGTTCTGTTCCGCTATCGACCGATGTACCGATCGCAGGCATCGGTCGCAGAATGGATGAGTTCCACCGCTGCAAACAACCGAACGCAACGCCCAAACAAGCCGCGTCGATGGGCACGCAAATTGCTCCACTTCTATCCCAACGTCCTCACTTCTGCTTCTTAAGGAGCCAATGATGCCCAATCCCAATGCAAACCCGCCGCCCCGACATTCCGACGTAGATGCGGCCGGCGATCAGCACGATGCTACCGTAGGTGAGACGATCGAAAAGACTCTCGCGGGGGAGGATGCTCCCATGGAATACGAACATCCAACCTCGCCCGGTGCCCTTGTTTGGTTTACCTATCCCGCACTACTGATTCTGCTCTTGCTGATCGCCCTGGCCGCAATGGCTTGGTGGGGTTCGGCAGCACAGTCTGTCGCGCCATAAGCGCTGCGGGAAATCCACTGCCACAGCCGAAGTCGGCAGGCTCTGCAATTCGGCTACTTTCCCCAGAATTCGCTAACTGCGGCTACTCAATCCGCAACGCCAATAGGTGCGATGTTGCGCCCCTGCAGAGCTACATCTCAGCGTTTCTCAAGCTAATACCTAGGAATTACAAATGTCAAATGTTGCCCCCCGCGCAGACCGCGATGTGCTCAAGATCCTACTTGCTATTCTTCTACCCCCCGTGGGCGTGTTTCTAGAAGTAGGCTTCGGAATGCACTTTTGGCTAAACATCTTATTGACAATGCTGGGCTACGTTCCAGGCATCGTCCACGCCGTGTACATCATTCTCCGCAAGTAAGAGAAGCACGCGGCTCGCGGATCAGCCCTGCAGCAGCGACTGGGCGCCGTCGATCCACACCGGAGTTCCAGTGATGAATGCCGCGCAGTCGCTCGCTAGAAAAACGGCCAACTGCGCTACCTGCTTGGGCGTCCCCATGTCACCGCCTGTTAACGGGATGCCACCGTCGGGGAAGTCGACCTGTGCCTGCAGGGAATCTAAATTCTCACGCGTCGTTTTCTCATGGATGTTGCTGTCAACCGCGCCAGGGCAGATGACATTCACACGAATTTTGCGAGGTGCCAATTCCAGAGCCAACATTTGCCCCAACGCCAATTGCCCAGCTTTGCTGGTCGCATAGGCGGTTGCGCCCAGGTTGCTAAACATCCGCGTACCGTTTACCGAAGAGATAATAACGATGCTCGCTCCAGCGGTTAAATGGGGCACGCTGTGATGGATGGTAAGAAAGGTGCCGGTCAAATTTACCGCCAGGGTCTCCGACCAATCGTCTGGAGAGAGTTGCTCGATCGGTGCCCAGGTGCCATTGGTACCCGCGTTGGCGCATACAAAGTCCAGTTGATGCCAGCGGTGCATGATCGCTTCAACGCACCGCAGGACTTCATCGCTCTGGCTGACATCAGCACAGGCCAGCATCGCTTCGCCCCCCGCTTGCTCAATCTCAGCGACGACCTGTCGCAAGGACTCTTCGTCCCTCCCAGTGATGGCTACTCGCGCCCCACACTTAGCGGCCAGCAGAGCAATACCGCGCCCAATACCTTCGCTTCCCCCTGTTATCCAAGCGACTTTACCATCCAGACTAACCTGCATCGCTGATCTCTACGTCATGATTTTACAGTCTCTAACTAATTACTGACTTTAAGTATCTAATTACAGTCTCTAAGTAAGGAGTGTCGGACAGTTCTGCGAGGTCGCGGGCGTCGGCCGCTGCTCCTTCCAGAAAGCATCCCCGACATACATTGAAATGGCACCAGCCAACGCCTCAAACTCGACCGGCTCTTCATCGATCAACTCTCCGTCGATCGTAAACCGCATGCCTGGTTTCGAATGTAGCCTCAGTCGGCGGACTTGTCGATGGATGACCTGTTCGCATTCTAGATAGTTCCCCAGCATCGCTTGAGAAACGATATCAACGATGTTTAGCACCGTTCCGTCGCGGATAATGATCACATCGAGCAGCCCGTCGATAGGGGACGCATCGGGCGCGACCACAATCCGACCGGCGTTCGTCTTACCATTGGCAACTAGGACTGCCCAGCATCCGATGTCGGGAAATTCCTCGGTATCGCAGGTGGCGGTGATCTGGAAGGTCTCCAAATCCGCGAGCAGAGGCAGGCCACCACGCAGATATGCAAACGCCCCCCAACGAGCCTTAATCTCGTCGGTGATCAATTCCGAAGCGCGCGCGCTATTCCCGCCTGCAGCGATGTTCGCATAGAAGCGCTCGAAATTGTGGGCGCTAATCTTAACTACGTCGACCGGCAGAAGCTGATCTGTGTTTATCAGTTCCAGTGCCTGCTCGATATCGTCGGGTATCTGCAGCGTCCCAGCAAAATCATTGGCGGTCCCCAGCGGAAGGATGGCCAAACTTGGCCGGATCTGCAAGTCGAGCGACATAATAGAGTTCACCACCGCGTTGACAGTGCCATCGCCCCCCGCCGCAACGATCGTCTTGCAGCCAGCATCGCATGCAGTAGCGATGACATCGGTCAACTTGCACTCGCGCGATAGATCGACGATCCGCATTGAATCGCCACGGCCTATCTCGGCCAACCATTCAGCATGCTCGGCAGCCTGCCCTGAGCCTCCATTCCAGACCAGCAAGCGTTGCATGTCAGCTTTCCTATTTTCCTATGGCTTATGGGTACTGCGCTTGCGATTCAGCATCGGGCCAACCATAACAGTGGCGGATGCGGGTAGCCAAAATCGCTTCTATAATTTGAAATCCGCATTGCCAAAGACTCATAACCTAGCAGCGCCCGCACGGAAGTGGGATCAGTGCTTCTCCTTCCTTGCTGACGCTGCGGGTCACGACTGTTCTAGCTAACACTATGGACCTATTTGTCGTCCAAGCTCTCCAGGCGATCGGCCTTGTTCTCACCCGCCGCTTCCACTGCATCCGCCTTCGCTTCGCCCACTTCTTCAATTGCGTCGGCCGTGCTCTCGCCCGCCTTGGTCTGAGCAGCTCCAGTGATTGTCTTGCCATCGGCTTGACGGACATTATCTGCAGTCTGGTTCGCGTTATCGCGAATGTTGTCGGCACTTTGCTGAGTGGCATCGCGGACATCATCCGCCTTTTTGTCCAGCATGCTCTCTTCACAGCCTACCGAAGACAGCATCACGACCAAACCCAATACGGCTAAAAAGCTCTTCATCATCACGTTCCTCTTTACCAATCTAACGTTCGTTGTCTGCTGAGCACATCGCCGCAGTCTCAAGGGCTCCAAAACGCAAATAGAGTGCCAAACAGCCCGCAATGCGCCTCTGCCTGGAGTACATCCGCAGAAATAGCCAGCAAAGCGTTCTAATTAGCCAGGGGTGTTTTGCCTTTTTATACCCACATCTTCTTCCGACGGCAGCCAGCTTTGCAATCATAACCCGCAGCGTCAGCAATCAAGATTGGCTCAACTTCAGACGAGCTGGGAAAACCATAGTGATTCAGGCGATTGAGATTCAAATCGGAGTCGAACTTCCTTGCTGACGCTGCGGGTTATGAAGCATCTGAGGTAAAACGGGCGTGCCGCCTTTTTAATACCCCACAAGTCACTCCCTGCCCACGCGAATCGCACCCCTGCCCGCGCGCGGAAGGGGGAGGGCGGAAACGGATTGCACAGATATAGAT
>CAKQNH010000068.1 GCA_934255105.1 uncultured Pirellulaceae bacterium | reverse complement strand
AGCACGGATATTCCCTGTACGACTTTGGAGGTGCGGGCTGGCCACATGAAAACTATGGCCCCAGGAAATTCAAAGCGAGTTTTGGAGGCACGGAAGTGCGCTACGGACGCTATGTGTTGACCTACTCCAAATTGCGTTTGAAATTGGCAGAACTGGCCTATGGCTTCTCGCGCCGCCTGGGTGCCTGGTCGCATTCGCCCACTTCAGAGAGCAGCTTTAGTCCCACCGAATGAAAGTCCCCCGTCGGGCGGATAGACAAGCCGATTACAATGAGCATTACCATCCGTTCGTCCATTGCGCTATATTTCATTAGAGTTCAATGCCATCAGCCATTTCCACAGGCAACAAACATTCACTGGTGATTGCAGCGACCTTCACTGCGGAACCTCTGGCACTGCCGCTGGCGGCCTGGTTCCGCTGGCTGGGGTTGTCAGTCGACTTGCGTTTCGCACCATACAATCAAGTCTTCCAGCAACTGCTCGACCCACACAGCCTACTTTCAGCCAATAGCGGCGGTGCGAACCTGCTGTTGATTCGCCTGGCTGATTGGTGTCCCGCAGATTGGTTCACACCTGACAGCATCCCATCCGACAGTATTGCTGTAGCGGGAGTTGATGCGGCTGGGCATCTTGCACAGCACGCAGAAGATTTTTTACAAGCGATCCAGCGCACAAGCGCAGGCTCGTCCGCGCGGCTGACCGTCTGCTTTTGCCCGAATCCATCCACGACGTCGCACGCTGTACAGCAATCTCTGGCCGCCAAAGAGGCGGCGTTGAGCGCGCGATTGTCGGAGCTGCCTCGGGTGCAGGTCTTAGCATCCACGGCAGCCACCGAGCTCTATCCTGTCCCCCAAATCGACGATCCGATAGCTGCTCAAGCCGGGCACATTCCCTATACGCAAGCCTACTTTACGGCGCTGGCCACGCTACTGGCCCGACGCTGGTACACATCGCGACGGCGGCCTGCGAAAGTCATCGTGCTCGATTGCGATAACACGCTGTGGGATGGCGTGTGCGGCGAAGTCGGCGCACGCGGAGTAGTGATATCGCCGCAGCGTCGAGCGTTCCAACTCGCACTGTTGCAACTGCGCGACCAGGGCTATCTGCTATGTCTGTGCAGCAAGAACAACGCCACAGACGTTTGGGAAGTCTTCGATCAACATCCCGATATGCTACTGCGCCGAGAACACATCACCGCAGCTCGACTGAATTGGTCTGCTAAATCTCAGAACCTGCGCGAGTTGGCCCAGCAACTAAATCTGGGGCTCGATAGTTTTGTGTTCATCGACGATAGTCCCCTGGAATGCGCCGAGGTCCGCGCGCATCTTCCGCAAATACTGACTCTGCAACTGCCAACAACCGACGATGCGCAGGGGTCGAGCGATCCAGAGAACACAAATTGCGTGGGCCGCTTCTTGCAACATGTTTGGGCTGTGGACCGCTCTAAGGTAACGCCCGAGGATCGCCAGCGAGCCGAGATTTACGCGCAAGAAATGCGCCGCGATGAGGCTCGTCAGCATACTGTCTCGCTCGAACAATTCCTTGCGGAATTGAATCTGCAAATCCATTTTCTTCCAGTAGACGCGGAGCGTATCGAGCGCGCGTCGCAGTTGACCCAGCGCACCAACCAGTTCAATTTCACAACGCGTCGCCGCAGTGTGGACGAATTGCAGCAGTGGTGCGTGCAGCCGCGACGGCACGCATTCTTGGTCGACGCAGCAGACAAGTTCGGCGAGTATGGCTTGGTTGGACTTGTGCTCTATCGCCTGGCCGAAGACACGCTGCAAGTCGACAGTGTGCTGCTCAGTTGCCGCGCGTTGGGCCGCCGGATCGAGCTGCGGATACTGGAAGAGTTATCCCGCCGTGCAACCTTGCATGGTTGCACGCACGTCGAAATACCGTTGATCAAGACCGCCAAGAACCAGCCGGCGCAAGACTTTTTGCAACAAGTACTGGGCGATTTCCGCAGCGACTCGCCCAGCGCCAGCGGTGGCTCGCCCGCTGGGAGGATCGCTGATAAGATCACTGCGGAGACCACTCCGGAGACCACTCTATTTCGCATAGCCCTCGAGCAGTTCGACGAGGCGCTGCGGGCCAGTGAGTTGCATGCGTCTGAGTCACTGACGACTGCCGATGCACATGAGCTGCCGGAGGAAAGTGCTGGGCAAGGTGTCGTGCAACCCAGCGGAGCATCTCCTCATAGCGAATGGCCTTCGGAGCTGTGCCAACACATTGCCACTGCATGGAACAACGTCGACAGTATCCTGCGCAAGATTCGCGAAGAATCTCGGCCGCGTCCAGAACTTGTCGACGCCTTCGTGCCATCTCGCCCTGGCGTCGAACGAACAGTGGTTGAACTGTGCCAGAACGTACTCAACCTGCAGAGTGTGGGGATTCACGACGGACTGAAAGCGTTGGGAGCCAGCTCGCTACATATCGTGCAACTCTACAGTGGGCTCGAGCAGACTTTCCATGCCGGCCTGAGCATTACCGATTTGTTCGCGCTCCCCAGCGTAGCTTCCATCATCGAGAAGATCGAACGCAACACAGAAGTCGCAACCACTGCAACCGCAACCGATACAACCAATTCAGGGGCCAACCGAACTGGGGTAGCATCCAATCAAACCTCGACGACCAGCGCCGCTGGGCAGCCAACATCACAATATGCTTCGGCCTCAGGTATTGCCGTCATTGGTATGGCGGGAAGATTTCCGGGAGCAGCCAACGTTCGTGAATTTTGGTCGAACATTACCCACGGTGTGTGCAGCATTGTGGACATCGCCGATGATGATTTGAAGTTGCCCCACGATAGCCCGCTGCGCACAAACTCCAATCTGGTGCGCAGGTCGGCTTGTATTGCGGATGCAGACAAGTTCGATGCCAAGTTCTTCGGGATCTTTCCGAAAGAAGCCACGCTGATGGATCCGCAGCATCGACTGCTGCTGGAGAATTGTTGGCATGCGATCGAGGATGCTGGTTACAGCGTCGACGCCATTGAAGTGCCGGTAGGTGTCTTTGCGGGCTGCTACATGAACACCTATCTGCTGGCAAGTCTAGCGCTCAGCCCGCGCTGGCTCGAAAGTCTAGCCAATGCGTTTCATGGTGGGGATCTGTTGACTGAGCTGGGCAACGACAAAGACTACTTGGCGACTCGCATTGCATTTCTCCTCAACCTGCGCGGGCCGGCCATCACCGTGCAAACGGCTTGTTCCACATCGCTGGTAGCCATCGCACAGGCCTGCCAAAGCTTGGTCAGTGGTCAATGCGACATGGCGCTGGCAGGTGGCTCTACTCTGAAGCTGCCTCAACATCGCGGCTATCTGTATACCGAAGGTGGCATGGTTTCTCCCGATGGCGTCTGTCGCACATTCGACGCGCGAGCCCGCGGCACCGTGTTTGGCGAAGGTTGCGGAGTCGTTCTACTCAAGCGAGTCGAGGATGCGTTGGCCGACGGTGACGACATTTATGCCGTTATCAAAGGGTGGGGACTGAACAACGATGGGCGAGCCAAACTGGGCTATACGGCGCCCAGTGTCGAAGGCCAATCGGGGGCCATCGCCATGGCGCATCGCGCGGCAGGGATCAACGCCGACAGCGTAACGCTCATCGAAGCCCACGGTACCGGCACATCGCTGGGTGACCCGATTGAAATTGAATCGCTGACGCGCGTCTTCCGCCACACGACTGATAGGCGACAGTTCTGCGCGATCGGATCGGTCAAGCCCAACATCGGCCACTTGGACGTCGCGGCCGGAGTCGCGGGACTGATCAAAGCCAGCCTAGCCTTGCGCCACCGAGTGCTTCCGCCCAGCCTGAACTACGAGCAACCCAATCCGAACATCGATTTTGAATCGAGCCCATTCTTCGTCAACACTCAATTGCAGCCTTGGGACGCTCCGTTTCCTCGTCGCGCGGGGCTGAGTTCGTTTGGCGTGGGAGGCACCAATGCGCACTTGGTCATCGAAGAAGCGCCGCCGGCAGTGACAACAACGGCAGAGACAACGCCTGCGGCGACCACGTCGCAGCCTGCACCTCAACTGTTATTGTTGTCAGCTCGCTCGGCCGCCGCGCTCGACCAACAGCGTTTGTCGCTGATCGAACATTTGAATGAGCACCCGCAGATCGATATGACCGACGTGGCCTACACGCTTCAAACCGGGCGCAAGACGTTTAACTACACGCTGGCCACGGTCGCCAGGGATCGCGAGCATGCCGTGAAAGTCTTGAGTGAAAAGCCAACGCAACAATTGTTTGAGCAGCGGCAGGTGCGGCGTGGCAAGTCGGTCATTTTCATGTTCCCCGGCCAGGGGTCTCAGCATCTGGGAATGGCCGCCGATCTTTATCAAAGTGATGCCATTTTCCGCCGGACTTTTGACGAGTGTTGCGACTTGTTGCAAGCCAGCTTAGGCTTTGACCTTCGCCAGCAGATTTTCAATACTCAAGAACTGGACGCTAGCCAAGCAGCCCAGCAACTCAATCAAACTGCGGTCGCTCAAGCAGCCATCTTCTCGGTCAGCTACGCGCTGGCCAAACGTTTGGAGGCCGACGGGGTAACCGCTGGGCAGATAATCGGACACAGTGTGGGCGAGTTTGTAGCAGCCTGTTTGGCGGGAGTCTTTTCACTGCCAGACGCCCTGCGACTAATCGCCTTTCGCGCAACACGCATGCAGCGGTTGCCAACGGGCAGCATGCTCGCAGTGCGCATGGCCGAAACTGCGCTGCTTAGCAAATTACCGAGTGAACTGTCGCTGGCCGCGATCAACGGGCCGCAACTGTGTGTCGTCTCCGGACCGACCCCAGTCGTGCAGCGGTTCCAGCAGAATCTGGAAGCGGAGGATGTCGTGTGCCGTAACCTGCATACCTCGCACGCTTTCCACTCGGCGATGATGGATGCCGTCGTCGGGCCGTTTGAAGAGCAACTGCGTGGCGTATCGCTGCAGCCACCGGAAATCCCCATCATTTCGTCGGTGACTGGGCAACTACTGAGCGATGCACAGGCGGTCGATCCCGGCTACTGGGCTCGGCATCTTCGCGAAACTGTTCGCTTTACCGATACCCTGGCGACCATTGCGGCCGATTCTGACGCCGTTCTGCTGGAGGTAGGCCCAGGGCAAACGCTCAGCACGCTCGCTCGCCAGCACCCCGCCCGCGATGCCGAACAAACGGTCTTGTCCACGCTGCCCCACGCCAAGCAGAACACATCGGCCCGTGAACACCTGTTGTTGGCCCTCGGACGCTTGTGGCAAGCGGGTGTCAATGTAGACTGGAAGTATCCATTTCGGCAGCAGCAACTGCGCCGCCTGCACTTGCCCGTCTATCCTTTTGAGCGATTGCGTTATTGGCTTGAGCCAGATTCGGAGCAGTCGCGGGACGCGGGCGAGCACGCCGTCGCTTGTGGTGCAGCGACTGAGGCCGCAGTAGCTCAGCCAGTAGTGGCACCAGATGCGGCGCGTTCCCCTGCTCTGCCACTGCCAACTCAACAGCCCTCAAATGTCGAGCTCAACAGCGAAGGCAATGCAGAAGTGGATGAAATGATGCAGCGGGTGATTCAACAACAATTGCATTTAATGGAGCAGCAGTTGCGAACTTGGAATTCGTAATGCACCCGCCCAAAAGCAGCACTCGTAGACGAAGTCGCCAGGCATTGGAGGGTACATGGATGATCCAACATCTGCCGACTGCGGCTACCCAATCCGCGACAATGGCTTCTAGGCCAATGACCGGTTTCAGCAGGAAGCACAAAATTAGTTTTAGAAGTTTGAGATTATGACCCACGATGTCACCTCAGCCGCAGAAACGGCCATAGCCAAAATTCTCAATGATGCTTCCGGTTTGGACCTCCGGGAACTCGATCGTCGAGCGTCTTTTCTGGAACTGGGATTTGATTCACTTTTCTTGATTCAGTTCACGCAGAAGATTAAGAATCAATTTAAGGTGAAGCTCACCTTCCGGCAATTGATCGAAGAGATCCCGACCATCGATGCCCTGGTGGGCTATGTTTCCAGCCACTCCCCAGCGCAGATACTTGGCGCACAAACACCGCTCGTCGAGCAGGCGGCTCCTATCGAAGACTCACCGCCAAACATAGGCGAACCAGCCAACCCCACCACCTTACCTGCGGTCGCGACTGCGTCTCAAACTCTCGCAGCAGAGCCGTCAATGCACCAACCTACCCTGCCGCCGGCACCCCAGCCACAATCGCTTTCGCAATGGCAACCGCCAATGGGCGCAGACCAATTGCCATCGACGAGCCCGCTCAGCCGCAGCGGTGCCGCAGGTTTGGAACAGATCATTGCGCAGCAGAACCAACTGATGGCGTTGCAGCTTCAACTGCTCAGCAATCAGCGGTTGACACACGCCTCGCCGAGCGCAGCAGCGAGCCGCGACTCCGAAAATCTGAACGCCTCAAACGCGGCCGCTGCACATCCCCCGGCGTCACTAACATCACCACCAGCGGCCAACACTCGGGGCAACGGTAGACCAGCAGCAAATGTCAGCTCGGACCAACCCACTTCATCGGCGGCCAATGCGACACTGCCCAATGCGACACTGCCCAATGCGACACTGCGCAGCACGTCAGCAGCCAACACACCTGCAACCAAGCCAACATTCCAGCGGTTCGGGCCGTATAAACCTGTCCGCAAATCGGCCAGCGGTGGTCTGACCGAACAACAGCAGCAAAGCCTTACTGGCTTCATGCAGCGCTTTATTGCCAAAACCGGTCGCTCGCGAGCTCACGCTCAAAAACATCGTCCCCACTTTGCAGATCCACGCGGTGTGGCCGGCTATCGCCGCGTCTGGAAGTCGATCGTGTATCAGATTAGCGTCGAGCGATCGGCTGGTTCCAAACTGTGGGACATCGATGGCAATGAGTACATCGACATCGCCATGGGGTTTGGACTGAATCTCTTTGGCCAGTCTCCAGAGTTTGTGACAGCGGCCCTGCATCAACAATTGGACCGTGGAGTCGAAGTCGGTCCCCAGTCTCCGCTGGCGGGTGAAGTAGCTGAACTGTTGTGCGATTTCTCGCGCAAGGATCGCGCGACCTTCTGCAATACCGGCTCGGAAGCGGTGATGGCTGCCATGCGGCTCGCCCGCACAGTAACTGGCAAATCGAAGATAGTATTTTTCAACAAAGACTATCACGGCAATTTTGAAGAGGTCTTGTTGCGCTCCAATGTAGTCGGCGATCGTCGCCGCACCCAGCCCGCCGCCCCAGGCGTCCCGCAAGCGTTTGCCGACAATGCAATTGTGCTCGACTACGGAACCCCTGAAGCATTGCAAACCATCCGCGAACGCGCCGACGAGATCGCCGGTGTGCTGGTCGAGCCGGTTCAGAGTGCGGATCCGCAGAATCAGCCGCGTGAGTTCTTACAGGCCGTTCGGCAAATTACACGTGAGCGTGACATCGCGCTGATCATGGACGAAGTCATCAGTGGCTTCCGGGCTGCCCAGGGTGGTGCGCAGGAATGGTTCGACGTATGGGGTGATATGGCGACCTATGGCAAGGTGCTCGGCGGGGGACTACCAATTGGCGCGCTGGCTGGTTCAGCGCGCTTTATGGATGCGCTCGACGGCGGTGCATGGAAGTACGAAGACGATTCAGAGCCGACGGCTGATATGACATTTTTTGCCGGCACATTTGTGCGACATCCCTTGGCGATGACCGCCGCACATCAAATACTAATGAAGGTCAAGGAAGAGGGCCCCGAGCTGCAAGAGGAACTGACTCGCAGAACAAGCCGCTTAGTAGATCAGCTCAATCGCTTTTTTGTCGATGAACTAATTCCATTCCGTGTAGCTCAGTTCACATCGTTGTTCCGATTCATGTTTCCACCCGACTTGGAATACGCCGATCTGCTGTATTTCCATCTACTGGAACGTGGCATTTTCACGCGTGGCTGGGGTGACAACTGTTTCCTATCTACGGCCCATAGCGATGAAGATGTACAACGCATTGTCGAAGCGGTGAAATCGAGCTGTCTGGAGATACGCGATGCTGGCTTCATGCCCAAGGCCGACGAAGCGGCGCACGCGAGTGCCAAGCCTGTCGACTCAAATTCGCCCCCCACAGCAGCCCCTGCTACGACACCTTCAACAGTTGGCTCAGCTACAATTCCATTGGTTGACCGTTCCCCGGCCGCGACTTTCGCGCAGTCCAGTAGCTTCGCGTCGACAACGACTACGACAACGACAACGTTTGCAACTGCGACTGCCCAGCAGTCGCTGGGCTTGATCCCAACTCGTGCTTCACGAGCAATCGCAGATCGCGGAGATCGCATTTCGACGCTGGAGGAGATTCAATGCGAAGGGGATTTGCCTCCCCTGTTTTGCATGCCGGCCGCCGATGGGCTGTCATTGGTCTACCATCATTTGGCCGAAGAACTGGGGGACAATCAACCCGTCTACGGCCTGACCTCGCCGGGCGTCTATGGCGAAGAGATCCCGCTGACGATTGAGGAGATGTCGCAGCGATTCGTGGAAGACATTCGCGAGCAATTTCCGCACGGCCCGTACTTGCTAATGGGCTATTGCTCAGGTGGCACGCTGGCATTCGAAGCCGCCCAGCAGTTGGCTGCGGCGGGCCAGCAAGTAGCATTCGTAGCAGGCGTCGAGACCTACGACTGGGGAACGGCCCAGTCGTCGCGCCCCACACCGTTGATCAAAACCTACTACAATCTGCAGCGATTGGAATTTCATTTGCGGAACTTCCTACTGCTTAAGCCGCGCGACCAATGGGCATTTTTGAAATCCAAACTGCAGCGCGCCAAGACTCGCTCGAAAAATTGGCGCGGCATGCTAGCTGGGCTGTTTACCCAGCAGAAAGCTGTCTCAGCGACCGGGGCGGTCAACATGCACGAGCTATGGCGATTGCATGACGCTCAGGCCGATCGCTATCGTCCGCGCCCCTACGCTGGAAAGCTCCTGTTGATTCGCCCTCGCAAAGATTACCGCAGCTATGTCGGCAAGCAGGATTTGGTGGCAACTGAAGGGGTTACCATCGTCCGCGTCCCCGCCTTTCCGGCTGGTCTAATGACGCCGCCGTATGTCTCACAGGTCGCCGCCATAGTGAAACAGGCCATTGGCGAAGGACTCGATCGCATCGACTGGCCGCACAAGTCTGACAACGCACCGCGCATGCAGACTGAATGGCACGCCATGCAAGAGTCCGATCGGGTGACTGTCTGACGGCACGAAAAAACTTCGATCTGCGGACACGCTCTTTGGACTGCTGCGACTTGTCGTAGCTTTTCACGCATACCTCCACCACCCAAAACGTTTGACGGTAGGAAAAAACTTCGAGCCAAGCCCAGGCATCCGAAAAGTCTGCTCCGCTACCGGCCCACTACTCACCGTCAAAACTCTTGCCGCCTCCTCAGCCAACTCCAAAAGCTACGACAAGTCCCAGCACTCCAAAGTTGCTGCTTCGCCAATCGCGAATAACTTGATAGGCATTGCTTGCCAATTACCAAACGTTGCGGGACAACTGCAAACCCCGATATCACTTTGACTTCAAAGCGTGCGGTTTAGATGCGCATGAATGTCAAAATGCAGCAAAAAGACTGGTTTTAGCGAGTGGCACGTGTTATGCGAGTTAAGGAGATTGTTACCTCGGGTGTTCAACCGGAGGCTCAGGCAATCGCTTCTCGAAGAGGGGGAAAGAAATGTTTAAGAAATTGACGCTGACCGCCGTCGCGGCTGTGGGAGCAATGTGCATGAGTGCGGCACCCGCCAGCGCTCAGTGGGGCCGTCATGGTGGAAGCCATGGAAGCCATGGTCATCACGGAAGCTATGGTCATCACGGAAGCTATGGTCATCACGGAAGCCATGGTCACCACGGAAGCCATGCAGGTTATCACAGCTACTACTCAGGCGGATATGGTCATCAGGTCCGCCGACCCGTGTGGCACGACACGACGCACCTGGACTACCACCGTCCGAGCATCCAACGGCATGGATTCCATTTTCATATCGTGCCAGGACATTACGATGTGCATCGTTCGGGACACTACCACCGTTAACGGCTAAACTTTTTGTGGGATAGTTCCTAGCCTGTCGCTGATCGGTAAGCTGGAAAACTATCCCACTTTTTTTGACAAGCTGGAAGCTTATCCCACGCTCTGACAAGCTGGAAGCTTATCCCACGTACTGACAAGCTGGAAGCTTATCCCAGTTCTGACAAGCTGGAAGCTTATCCCACGTACTGACAAGCTGGAAGCTTATCCCACGCTCTGACAAGCTGGAAGCTTATCCCACGTTCTGACAAGCTGGAAGCTTAGCCCACGTGCTACTGCGCGCCTTTGCGGCCGGGACGGTAGCCTGCCGAAGAACGGGGGCGGCGTTGCCTTTTGCGTTTCTTGCCAGTACCTGCGGCAGGCTGGGTGCCAGCACCCTGTTGAGCGGCCTGTTGCGCACCGGGGATGGTGTGCACGTATTCGCCGCGAAAACGGGCGTTGGCATCATTGCGTCGACGCTGGATGGCTTCGCGCGGCGGAGTCTCGGGAATCAAGCAATCACAGCCATCGCCAATCAGATCGGTGCGACCGGCCGAACGGAGCGCCTCGCGGACTTCAAAATAGTTCTCCGATTTGAAGAATTGCATCAGCGCACGCTGCGTCTTGCGATCGCGCAGACCCTTCGCAATAAACACTGGCTTTTTCGTAAACGGATCGAGCCCGGTGTAATACATGCATGTGGCGATATCCAGCGGTGCAGGAATAAAGTCCTGCACCTGATCGGGTTTATAACCGTTCTGCTTCAAAAACACAGCCAGATTGATCATCGCTTCGACGTCGCTGCCGGGATGGCTGGCGATGAAGTACGGGATCAAGTATTGTTTTTTGCCATCTGACTTTGACTGGTCGTTGAAGACCTCGGAAAAATATTCGAAGTCGTCGTTGGCGGGCTTGCGCATTTTGAAGAGCACATCGGGGTCGACGTGTTCCGGGGCGACCTTGAGATAGCCGCCGACGTGGTGCTGAGTCAGCTCGCGGATGTATTCAGGGCTCAAGCGCGCGAGATCCATGCGGACGCCACTGGCTACTAGAACTTTCTTCACTCCCTCGACCTCGCGGGCGGCCCGCATCAACTCGATCACCGGCTGATGGTCGACACCCAGCAATTTGCAAATCTTGGGGTGTACGCATGACTGGCGGCGACACTTGGCCTCGACTTCGGGTTGCGTACATTTCATCTGGTACATGTTGGCGGTAGGGCCGCCGATATCGCTGACGGTCCCCTTGAAGCTTTTATCCTTGGCTAGGTTCTCGATCTCCGACACGATGCTGGCTTGGCTACGCGACTGAATGGCGCGGCCCTGGTGAGCGGTGATAGAACAAAAAGTACAACCGCCAAAACACCCCCGCATAATAGTGATCGAGTCCTTCATCAGCTCGAACGATGGAATCGATTCCCGATAGCTGGGATGAGCCTTGCGCGTGTAGGGC
>CAKQNH010000067.1 GCA_934255105.1 uncultured Pirellulaceae bacterium | reverse complement strand
AAGAACGAATAGGGCAGGTCCAGCGCTTTGAGCATGACCATGATGACGACGCGAATGAAATTCTGGAACTCAGTCGACGGCGTGTTGCTTTCGACGATCTCGACATCTTCCCCTTCGTCGAGGTCAAATGTGGTGACGCCGTGGGACCAGTCAATCTGCTGTGGTTCTGGTTCGTCCTGGTCGCAGTCTTCGTTGGGGTCCTGCGTGCCAGGCATGGCGGATGCGAGATCGCCAGAGGAATCCTTGCGAGTGAATTTAACGCCCATGAGCTGGGCGATTTTGATCTTCACCTTGGCGTAGTCGATGGCTTCGTAGACGTCGCGACAATCGGCGATCGCGGCAGTGATGGGACTAATGCCGCGCACTTGGTCCGCTGGGCCATCGTCGAAGAACCCGTAGAGGTGGAAGTTAGGAGCGTCGATCGAGCGTTGATATTCGGTGCCACGGCCGCCGGGCGTGCGACGATGGATGGCGTAGGCGTTCTGACGGCCGGCCGCATCAATGCGGACTCCGCTCTCCCACTCCTCCCCTTCGCGTCGCTTCTCGGCCGGAGGATCTTTGATGAGATCGGATTTGATGGTCTGGACTTGGCCATTGCGCAGACGCATCAGGCCAAAGTCACCGTCAAGGACTCGGCGGGCTTCTGCCAAGCGGAAGAGCTTTTCACGCGTCAGACGGCCACCGCGATCCATGTTGGCAGGGCGGCTCTGGATCTCCATCAGGAGCTTGAGCTCTTTGTCTAGCCCGCGATCGCCAGTGTTGGGTTGGTAGCTGAATCGAGCGACGTAGTCGAGGTGGCGGCGAACCATCCAGGCGGCAATGGCAAAGTTCCGCTTCAGGTCGGCCGCATTGGCCTGCATCTGGTTGCGTTTTTGACCGCGTAGGTGGGCATCTTCGCGGATGATGACGGAGCTGGGCTGGCGACGTTTGCCAGCGGGTTTGATGGCGTCGTAGACATCGCCGGAGAATGCGGTTGGCTGAAGAGAGCCAGCAGCGGCCGTGGGACCGACCGCAGGCTGGCTGCGAGTGGTGGGAGTCGGGGTGGGGCCGACATCGAGCTGGAACGTTCCGTAGTCCATGGTTACCCGAGTCGATTGGCGTAGGCGACGGCACGGCGGACATTGCTGCCTGGGAGCAGCTTGGCGAGCTCTTTGCGCTCGCGCCGGAGTTCCTCGAAGTTGTAGGTGACCTTCAGCCCGTCAATGTCGACGGACGTTGCACCAGTGCGCAAGATGGCATCGACTTCGGTGATGCGTTGGCGGATTACTTCGGGGGTGTCCATGCCCCAGATAGTTCGTCCGGAGCGCCAGCGGTCTAGACAACAGATGTTCGTATTGCGAACATTGCAGGGGAATTAGATCCCATACTCAAGCGATGGAAGCGTTATGAAGCGAGATATGCAGGTGATTCGTAAGCTAATCCTGTATTTGGAAGAGGCTGAGCCAGGTTGCGATTCGGATGACATCGATCTGGAATTGGATACGGATGTGCTGGAATACCACATGCGGTTGATGGATGAAGCCGGCCTGATTTGCATCACGCCGATGCGCGGCGGTGTGATCTTCAACCGCATGACGTGGCAAGGACATGATTTTGCCGATGCCGCCCGCGACGATGTGGTGTGGAAGAAAACGCTGCGGAAGGTAGCTGAGACGACGAAGTCAGTGACATTCGAGCTGCTGACGCATCTGCTCAAAGGGACACTGGCGAAAGAATTCGTGGATTGAGGTTTAGTCGTCGGATTCTAAAGAGGCGGTGGCGTAGTTCCGGTTGCAGTCTGGGCAAGTGACGGTGTTGGGGCGAGTGACGAATTGCCCCTGTTGCCAAACTTCCACATTATGATCGTCCCGAAGCTCTTGCATTTCTTCGGGGCTGAGCTCTACCAGTATTGAGCGTTCGAAGTGGTCCGTGCCACACTCTGGGCAGGTCCAAACGAATGCTTGAGCCAATTCGACCTTTTCGCAATCCGATTTCATCGTTTGCGGGTGCCTTTCGATTTGGGCTTGGATTTGGAACTTTCCTTGGGCCGGTTCTCGTGAAAGAGATCGACGCGAGTCTGGCCACAGTCGCTGCAGCGGGTACGCTTCCACACGATGTGCGTGTAGGGATGGCCATCAATGGCGCCGTTGAGCTCGCGTGTGACGATGGAGGTGTAGCCGGTGCGCCGAGTGGATCCGCAGAGACAACGGCCTGGACGCACAACGGTTTTGAAGGCGGGTTTGGATTTCCGATTTGAGGGGGCGGCGGGAGGCTTGGATGGTGAGGCCTGCGGACGGGCGGCGGGCTTGGAGGGGCGAGCGGGCTTTTTCTTGGGCATGGTGCGCGTCCTTGCAACGGTGTTGGAGGGGAATACCGACGCGGAGCGTCGAGCCACATTAGGTCTTAATCGAGGTTTTGCGTCGGGCTTTGCGCCGGGGACGGCGGGTGGTCTGGTGCTCTGTCAGGGCTGCGCCGTCGACGCCGGCCATGCAGATGGCTCCTACGAGACAGTCAAATAAGTGGTTGTCTGGCTTGTTGGTTTTCTCTTTCCAGACCTGCAAACTGCGCTCGTTGGTTTTGCTCTCCACGCGACGCTCGGCGCGGCAGTGCTCGGCAAACATGCGGTGGGTCGATCGACTGTTCCTGAGCGGCCGGAAGAGCTCTAACGATCCAGGGTCGCCACCGGCCATGGCCAGGCGTGAGTGAGTAAAGTTCTTCCAGTAGTTGGTGTCGATCAGCGCGTAGCGGCCGCCACCCTCGGCCGGGCGAATCTTCCAGCCAATGCCGCGACGTTCACCGGGCTTCGGCTTCCAAGCCTCGAAGGGTGCATCTTCGGCGTTGATCCCGCGGCCGAAGCGGGGGAGCAGACGCGAGGAGTGCGGCGATTCAAGGGCCACGTTCTGTACGACGCGAGTTTCCCAGGCAGCGTCGAGTCCGATCAGTTTCACCGGGAGCTCAGTTGTCCCGTCGGGCATGGTATATCGGCGGGTGGCTATGTGATTCGTTAAATCGAAGAGCCCCTTGCGCGTCCGCCCTTCCCTGCCGGCCTTGGGGTAAACCTTGGCCAGCGTCTTGGATACGCCGCTCATGTTGAAGTAGGCGGTGCGCTGCTCGGGCCACGCTCCGTAGTCGATGACGTGGCAGGTAAAGGTCCGCGTGTCGGTGGCGAGGACAAGCCAGTAGAGCAGCTTGTCATGCACGTCGATGAAGGCGGTGAGCAGGTTGGCGGTGGGTGGAATGCAACCACGGCCGAAGCCGGAGACCTTGGCAGCAATCGCGTCGACGGTGAGCAGATCCTCGGTCTCGTCGTCGCTCTTGGGCTGGTTCTGACACTCTTTCCAGAAGGCGTCTTTGAGCTTCAACAGCAGGTTGTAGGCGTGCTGAATGGCGGAGATCTCGCGCTTGGTGAATCGCTCTTCCCAGGCGACCTTCGCGCCGGCGTCCATGGCTTTGCGATTCTTGAGATAGAACGCATTAGCGAGTTCAAGCCCCTTGCCGGTGGCCATCCCCTCGCGATAGAGCTCGCCGTATTCCTCCCACAGATCCTCTCGCGTGGCCCAGGCGTAGACGAGCTGGAAGCGTTCTCCCTGCCAATCGGGATATTTCTCAGGGTCCAGGAGCTGGTCGGCAACGTCATCTTCCTCAATGACGGTGCAGAGGCAAAAGCCGCTGATCTCTTCACCGGGCCCAGCGAGCCCTGGGAGTGTGCCCGTGATAGTCTCCAGTCGCTCTTCGATCATCGTGGCGGATCGGGCGGAGCGGTTGGTCTGGGGATCGTCCACGATAAAGATGTCAGGGCGGAGCGTTTCTCCTGCAGGTGTGGTGTGCTGCAGGCCGCGGACGCCACCCATGATGCCGCAGACTTCGACGGCCGCTCCGGAGATGGAGGGGGCGTTGGGAATGGAGGCGAAGACAATCTTCTCGCTGGTCCATTCGATGTAGGTAGCATCGCCGTTGTAGTTCTGGCCTTTGCAGCGGTTGGGGATGCGCTCTAGGCAGCGGATCGGATAGACCGCCTCGGGGTACAGGTCGAGCAAGGCGTCGGTGGTTTCGAGGGCGACTTTGATCCCGGCTAGTAGTTTCGCGGCGGCTTTCTTGTCAGCTCCAATGACGGCCAGGTAGCGTTTGTGCCCGTTCAGAATGGCCCACAGTACGGCCGCGATCGCAAGCGTGGTTTTTCCGGATCCACGTGGCATGGCCAAAGCGAAGTTGCCACCGTGTAGGATGGCGCGTTCCATCTTGGCGATGGCTTTTTTGTGGTCGGCAGAAAATGACTTGCCGAACTTGTTGGGCATGCACTCCAGACAGAATGCCTCGAGGGATTTAGAGATCCGCTTCCGCTTGACCGGATCGGTACAGGTGGGGAAGCCGGCGGCAATGTCGTTGCCTTCGCGGGCTTGTTTCGCCTGTCGATCGCGCTCGCGAGTTTTCTTCTTCGCGTATTGGGCGTGCGGATCGGGCTTGGGAGGATCCTCAGGCGCGGGCTGAGTCGCGGGCTTAGCCTTAGGCCGGGCAGGAGCCTTTTTCTTTGTCTTGGCCTTTGGCGGAGCTTTTGGTTCCGCCCTAGGTTTTGGTTTGGTTTTGCTCTGGGTCTTAGGCTTGGCCTTGGCACGTGAGTCGCCAGCCGCTCCAGCGACTTTGCGCGGCATCGTGGCGACCTACTGTGCGGGGATCGTTATGTTGCGTAACAAGTATGGGAACGCAGGCCTAGCCGGCGCGACCTTCTTGGAATAACTGGAATAGCTGAAGCAACAGAGGGATCAGCCTTGCCCAGTCGATCGATTTCTCACCATCGCGCAGGCCGGTTTCCTTCTGAGCTCGGATGGCATCGATCAACGCTTTCTCTGTCGCGTCGAGCGTTACGCAGTTTGGGTCGACGTCAGGACAATCGGGACAGTCGGGCTGCGGTGGGCATGGAGGGCAGTCGGGAATTGGATCGGGCTCTGGCTGGGGCACAACCCAGATGGGCATTTCATCCATGGAGGCCCCAACCACATTGGAGATCATGTTGGCGGTCACAGGGCGATCGCCGATGGCGGTTTCGAATAGTTCGCATTGGCCAAAGACGCCTTCGCGGGTCTCAGGCCGGCTGCTGCATGGTTCGCCGAGTTCCCGCAGCCCAGCAGGCCGCGCATCGGCTACCTGGACGTTGCGCGATGTGGCTACCTGCCACAGTTTGCTGGTCTTTTGCCCAGCGCATCGGCCATTCATGCTCCAGGTCAACAGAGCGATTTGCTGGCCGATGTTGTTATAGATCGCGCTGCCGGATTGCCCGCCAATGGCGTTGGGCATGCCAGTGATTAAGCCATCGCCGTAGTTGCGTGCATCGCCGAATGGCTTTTGGACTTGCGGCCAAATGCAACGCGGACTGCCCGTGGTGGCGAACGGAAGATGGTCGGGCTCCGTCTTCAGCATGGGCATATAACGTTTGCTGGTCAGCTCCGGTACGAAGATGATGGAGAAGTCGACCATGCGGCTGTCGCTGTAGCCCGTCATCACGGTACGGCCGCTAGTGCGTTTGGTTTGACCGTCGACGACGCAGTCAATGCTGACCGTGCGGCCGAGCTGCGTGCCGGTGACGTGGGCGTTGGTCACGATGTAGCTGCCATCGCCATCTGTGCCGCAGATGGTGCCAGAGCCACACGAGTTGCCGGCAATGCAACGCACGTGGGGCGTGTCAGCTTGGACCGCAGCGACGGGAGCAGGGGATTGATTCAGCGGGCAGATGACGCCAGGAGGGCAGGTCGATTGCGCAGCGAGAAAGTTGCAGGGCTGTAGCATTAGCATGGCTACAGCGATTAAGGTGGGGAGCGATCGCATAGGGCTTTCCGATTGGAGTGAGGGAGTGGGGATTGGAGTTTGCAGATCTCAGATTGGAGATTTGGGATTCAGGACCTGCGCGGGGAGCAAGTTTAGGCGCGGTCCTGGGGTTTGACGGCGGTCTCGGTGATCTTCATCCGCTTGCAGCCAGAGCCAGCCCAGACGACGTTGGTGGCGGCGAATTGATCGACGAGCGCAAGACGGATGGGGGGCCGTTTCCCTTTGGCAGGTAGGACATATTCGACGCCAGGTTCACAGCGCTGCAGGATGGCTTCGAGAGCTTTGTCGGCACGGCCATAGTTGGCTTTGCCGGCAGTGAGATAGCGTTGGTACTTGGTGAAGAGCTCGACAACGTCGTCGGGTAGCGGGTCTGCGGCTGTGAGCTTGGCGGATGGGACCGCTTCGGGGGACGCGGCGTCGGCTGCAGCGGTTTTGGGTTTGCGTTTGGTCGTTTTCTTGGCCACCAGTTTTGCGCCTCCATGCGCGGGGTAGGTCGGTCGTGCTGTGCGGCCGACAGTGTGGCAATCCTTGCCGAGAAAACTGGTGCCGTCGGGGTGAGGTTATCGGCGGACAGTGGGAATTGGCTTGAGGCCCTACGCTACGCGCGCGCGGATGCGAGCTAGGAGAGCGGAGTGGATTTGCGAGACTCGCGATTCGCTCAGCCCTAGGTGCTCGCCGACTTGGGACATGGTTTTGGATTGCAAATAGTAGAGGGTCAGCAGCAGTCGCTCACGACGATTGCAGCCACGCATCAAGTCAGCTACCGCTTCCCGGTTGTCTTGTGTGGTGTCCCGTTTGGCCATGAGGGTGCACGAGAGCGTGTAGCGATCATGGTGCACCGGGGTCTCGATGGATATGGTGGAAAGGACGCGACGGTAGTGCCGGGCTTCTTCGAGCGGGATGGAGAGGTGGTCGGCAATCTCCGTGTCCTCGGGTTCGCGGCCGAGCTGCTCGGCCAGCTCGTTGACGCTGCGGCAACGGACTCGGGCAGAGCGTGGTAGATGGTCGATCTGCCGCAGATAGTCCTGCATGGAACCCCAGAGACGTGCGCGGAAGTAAGTCTCTGGTTTGGTCCGCCGGCGGCGGTCGTAAGTAGAGATTGATTTCAGCAGGCCTTCGGTGCCTGCGGAGATCAGTTCATCGAGTGTGATGCTGTCGGGGAGCGTCTGCACCATTTTCACGGCTACAGAGCGGACGAAGGGAAGATAGTGTTCGGCGAGCAGATTGCGGTAGTGAAGCTTCTGCGCCGGCTTCCGTGCCGATCGATAGGATTGCCAGAGCTGAGCGAGCTCTGGATCCATGGGACGTGGGTTTGCCAAGCAAATGACTCCGTGCGTGAGCGATTGGACTGCACTGGCTATCGGCGGAGTTTAGAGGTGGCTGAAGTTTGCACTTAGCCCCTTCTCATCGTCTGCGTGGAAAGCGATTCGTTTCGAGCCACCATCTATTCCAGAATGCTTCCGCAAACTGCATCAGTAATGGAGACACCATTTGGAACATGCGTGGCCAAAGCAATTACCTGCAAAAGTCGCAGTAGATGGCGGTAATTCCGCGACATGAAATCCAACGGATGTTTTATGCACACTCCGCGTCCAGCCTCTATTGCGCAAAAATTCTGAAAAAAGCGGTTGTCCCATATTGGCGCGAAGTGGAAAAGTTGTAACTTGCTTATATGTGCTGATCAAATGGTGTAGTAAGCCAACAGCCTGTTTCCAGTTTTATTGAGGGAATTTTGACTATGAGTCAAAGTGCACTTCCGTCGTTAAACGACGTGGCCGCAGCATCGACTGCGAATGAGGCCGAGTTCGCCAACGGGGCGTATCATCTGCGAGTTTCGGTTGGGTTAGCCGAATTCGATTGCCGAGGTCCTGCCGAGCTTGTGCGGCAAGACTATCGTGAGTTCCAAGAATTGATTGAGCGGATCGGCTCCAAAGCAATTGAGGGTCGATCGAAGAATTCCCAATTCGATTTGCCTGCGATTGGTAACGACGCCGTGAGCGTCGAGCTGTCCAATTCCGAAACTGAGTTTGCCTCTTGGGATCGAGTATACATGCGCAAGGACGATAAACTGTCCTTGAATATGATTCCAGATTCTCAGTCGCCGAACTCTGAGTCAATCCTGCTTCTCATCTATGGATATCAGAAGTTGCTCAATTTGGAGGGAGTTTCGTCGGTCATGCTGATGGACGCTGCGAAGCAGTCAGGATTGCGGATCGATCGAATCGACCGAAATGTGACTGCTGACCACAACAAGTTGCTACTGAAAGGTGGAAGCGGAAAAGGCAGCCGCTATTCGCTAAATAATCGTGGGCTGGCGTACGTGGAAGAGTTGCTCGAGCGAATGTTCGAATAGCTCGGAAAAAAAGATGAGCCGAGGAAGTAGTAATTCCTCGGCTCGTGTACCAGTTTCCATTGAGGTGGAGTGTCGGTGTGACACGGGGGTACGATTTCGATTGTACTCTCTGTCACGCTGGCCTTCAAGTGGCAAAAAGCTTGCGTCTAAAAGCGTCGGCCCCATGCGAACACTTCAGACAGATTGTTGTATAGGCCGGCGGCACTACGCCCATCGTGGGCTTCGTCAGTTTTTTTGTTGTACTGCAGTCACTATCCGCTCCAGCTGTATATGTATTGAAAATAGAATCCCAAATATCGCGATAAATTGTAGTAATGTCATCTTCGTTCCTTTCGTACTGGGGGCGGCCTATACAACGCTTCGGTTCGGACGCGAACAGAGGTTGCCCAGACGACACCGCACGGTACACCGTTCGCGTCTGCAACCGAAGCGATAATCAAAACATAGAGCAATGCTGGTTAGTTACTGCATTGGTCGATCGTCATGGGATGTGTTGAGGGAATTGCCTTGCGACCATGCAGGGAGTTCACCGGAAATAAACCTGTAGGTCTTGACGACGGCGTAATTCGTCAACCGGAATTCCTGCCCTTCCAAACCGTAGTCTGCCAGCTTGACCGTGTCGGATACGTGAGCTTCGATCCTGGCTGGCTCGCATTCGATTAGCGAGTGGGTCGCGACGTACTCGGCAATGCTGGATGCTATCTGAGATTCGATGGTATCCATGGCGTCATGGAGCGTGTTAAACAACTGGCTCAAGTCTGCGATTCGGAAGCCAATTGCCCCACTAAGAGACAACGTGCGGCCGTCGCCAGTGGTTAGCACTTGGGGACGAACTACGAACATTCGCTGCCTTACGGTGTGGCGGTAGACTCGATCGATAAACGGAATTCGCAGATAACAGCCTGCACCTAAGAGGGAAACATTTTTTCCGAGTCGAACGCGCAACGCTTGCTCCCACGGTGCAACGATCACTACCCACGTGAATACGTTGCCAATGTGTTGCATAAGTAAATTTATGGCGTTCATGGGGTTTCCTGAATTGTTATTTTTTAGATCGCGTTTGCACAGCGAGGTAGCCGAACAGCCAGGATATGGCCATCGCCGCGGCAATGCCTATGCACCAAAACTGGGGTACGCCTCTTTCCTCGGCGATGAACATGACCAAGGCCACTATGGTGGCCAATGCCATGGCACTTATCACGCGGAAGTCTAAGCCGGGTTCGGCGTAGCCACATTCAAGGCACATGTCAGAGACAGGACCCATGGTCCCGCCGCATTTGGGGCAAGGCATAATTGACGCTTTCCGGTTAGACCGATTGAGGGTTAAGATCAATCCACGCAGTGAGCGCGAAGCATTATGCGGATTCGATCGATCATGGGCTCGCGGCTCCATCCGCCGCCAGCTCGGCCGTTGACCTCCAACACGAGCCGATCTGCAGTGCCGCTGGAGCCTTGCATCAGATCGTCCACTATCGCGGTCGCGATGGCCTCCCGACGCTTTGAATCATTCGTATCGTTTTCGGGTCGCCACGTGTGGAGACTGACCTTGTGGTTCAGCCCGCAATCGCATTTGACAACTATTTCTCTCGCCATGGCTGTTCCTCGCAATTAAAACAAACTCAGTTGGTGAGCGGGTTGGTGATCTTCGATGGGAGCCGGCTCGGGCTCGGGTAGGAGTGCTGCCAGTTCTTCCGGTGACCACACGACGCGAGTGGTCGACTCGCCAGCCAGGCGAACGCTGCAGCCCCAGGGCAGGTCTCGATGGATCTCGGAGACCGAGACGAAGCGGCCGACGGCGATCAGCTCGAACGTTGTGCCGGTAGCAATCTCGCGTGCTAGGGTGAGAGCTTCAGTGATGGTCATGTTGTGCTACTGCCAGCTTTGTACCCAAACATCGAAACGATCTTTTAAAGGCGCAACCAGTCGCGATCGAATGAAATGTTCATCCACCTGCTCGACGGTCTCGTCGATCGAGTAGAGTTCGCGGCTAATGCGTCGAATTGGCTCTATCCTGTGACTGAAAATAAACGACTTTGCCGATCCGATCCAAGCAAATCTCTCCCAGTCTCTGTCGATCAAGATTAAATCTAAAGCCTGGTTGGTTGCTTCAAGCCATTGCTCATGCCCTGATTCGCCGCACTGATCTGGCGAGGGTAGCTCTTGTGCGAAGAACTCTTGTGCGTCAATCAAACGCATGTCAGGAGCGATAGCGAAGTCCGGTTCCCAGTGTTCCAAGACGCGGAAGACCGCTCGGCTGTAATACATCATGGCCGCGTACGGAACGCGAATGATTTGATGCACATCCTTTGCCATCTGTAGGATTGCCCAGTCTCGCCGAAGATCACGTGCGCGATCGTGATACGCTTTGCCATCTAGCTCCACGAGCGTGATGCCTCGACTGGTGCGAAACATTGCATCGCTGCAGTAGTCACCAATCTGCCATTGCGCCTCAACGTCCAACCACCGGTTGCGATCGGTCTTGCGTGCATAGTTCCAAAAAACATCCTCCAGCGGCGATTCGCTTACAAATTCGCTGGTCTCAAATCCATGGATTTCATCGCTCATCATCCGCTGATCGAGCCGGCCGAATGCGAGCTTAATCATCTCGTCGATCCCCGGAGGTGTTTCTGGGTTGTTGGCGAATGTCGGCTGAGGTTCGTTCTCGTTGGAATCGGGCGGCGTTGGATCGTTCATCGAGGGTTACCTGATCGGAAAGTTGCTTGTCTGAAAGTCGTATCGCGCACACGGCGGAGACAACCCACGCCGGAGGATCGTGACTGCTACGGCTGGCTTCATCGCGCACCGATGCACGGAGCAGATCGGCGCGTGCGGCTCGCGACGTGCGGATCTGTTCGGCGGAGGCTATACCGGACACGGGCCATCCGCCATTGCGTATCCAGGCCAGCAGGGCACCCCCTGAGAGCTTGTCAGAGTAACGGACCACGTAGGCTGCGTCGAGCAGTTCAGCGCGGCTGACCCGCAGCTTAGCGGCTTCTCGAATTGCCAAACGTGGACACTCGCAACCGGCCGCTTCGAGGGCTTGTTCGAGCTCGCTGTCCGGCTCCTCCTCATCCCTCCAAATTTCCGCCGTCGCCGTCGTCGCCGAATCGTCCGGAGACGGGGACGATGGAGATAGGAATCTAAGGGAATTAGGAGAGTAGGAAAGACATATAGAGTGTTTTGCGAATCCGACCGGGTTGGCGACCGGGTTAGCGACCGGGTTGGCGACCGGGTTAGCGACCGGGTTAGCGACCGGGTTAGCGACCGGGTTAGCGACCGGGTTAGCGACCGGGTTAGCGACCGGGTTAGCGAC
>CAKQNH010000066.1 GCA_934255105.1 uncultured Pirellulaceae bacterium | reverse complement strand
ACGACTGACGTGACCGTAGGCCGCTATCTACTGTTCGACAAAACGGCCACTTGGGCCTCTCTAAACGGCACGAAACCTTCTGCCGAGCACCCGTGGTGTCCATCAAAAAGCTTGCCAAGCTCTCTCGCGATGCGTTAGACTGGTTCCCAGCAAACACCAGCTTGTTACTATCCGCATACAGTGTGCGGAGCGAAGCCTCCAGTTCAACGGACAATCTATCCCGCCGTTGCAGTTGGGATAGATTGCTATTCGTTTCGTTAGCCGACTTAAACCGGCGTCATTGGGTGCCTCCGCGCGAGCTTGAGCAGTTCGCAATTCTCGGCTACAATTGAAATGGAGGACCAAACATGACCGCTGAACAAGCTATTTCTGACATTTCCGCTCTGCCGATCGACGAACAGTTGCGAATCGTTCGTGCAATATGGAGCAGTTTACCTGAAGCTGTGGGGCCAACCCCATCCGATGATGCGTGTCGTGAACTGAATCGACGAGTCGAGAAGTATTCCGCTGATCCTGCAACGCTGCTAACTGAAGAGCAATTCCGCGAAAAGATGCGGTCGAGCAAGCAGTGATGGACGTCCGCTACTCAGACGAGGTTTTTGAGGACTTAAAACCATCTGTCGATTGGTTTAATTCTCGTCGCACTGGACTAGGCGAAGAACTTGAGGAGGCATTTTATGATGCGGTCGCAGTTATTCGAGGCCGTCCAAACGCATATGCCGTAGACCATACCGGCTTGCGTTCTTTCAGATTGCAACGCTTTGCAGCGGTGGTTTACTATAAAACCGAGGAAGGCTTGCTTTCTGATGCGCCGATTGTCGTTATCGTTGGCATTTTAGTTGGTGGGCGTGATGACGCATGCCTAAGATATCGCGGATAAATCGGGTAGCCGCCGCCATTGCTGACGACAGCCCCCACACCACCTAGCATGCGGGTCCGCACTAGGCGGCTGCGTGAAGAGAAGCTGGCTCGTACCAGAGCCAGCTTTAATGACAGTAAGCCTTGTTGCGCGGGGCCACTTGTTGGTCATCGCATAGCGTAGGGTGGGTGTGCGAGACATCCGCCAATACTTCTTGCGACTCACAGCGTGTTTGATTGCCATGTCGAGACTCACGCCCAACGCAACCAGGTTCTTCACCTTCGTACGAGCGTAGCGCCACTGTTCCCAGTAGCACATCCGCACGCGACGGCGAATCCAGCCGTCTAAGTTGGCGATGTCCTCGAACTGGCGAGCCAGACCGAAGTAACCTACCCAACCTCGCACGTAGCGATTGAGGTCGGTCAAGCGGCGCTGCATCGATATCCCACGACTGCGGCCTGTGAGCTCTTTGATGCGATGCTTGAAGGCGATCAGTTTCTTCGGTGCGACCTTGATCCTCTGGCGTATTCGACGAACAATGCGGATTACAATAAGTCGCCGAGCCAGTCCAATTTACTAAACGATCAACCTCGGCGATGAGGTGATCCTTGTCGTTCTTCGATTCAATGCTGCCTAGTGGAAAAAATGACGATGACTTAGGCCAAGTTCAGAGCTAGACTGAAATGAGGATCGAGAATCGGCGGATTGCACGCAATCATGGAGAAATCGGATGAATAAAATACTGCATTTGAAAACAACTGAGCACCACTCTAGCGTGTGGACTTATCCTAACCAGTGCATTCCTCACCGGACGTTATTCAGCCAGACTCAACCAAACCGGTGCGCCAGCTATAGCTTCGTCGCTTGAAACCGGTGCTGCGGCAAATCACATGACCGCCCCGCTAGCATTTGACTTTGCAACGCCGATCGAATTAGACTTTGCACAGCCAATTGATTACGCCTCTGCGGGCGACAAACCAGCCTTTACTTTTTTCATGGGTGTCACTCGGTAGGAAACTTCGACCGCAAAACGCTGACGAACTATGAACAGTGCCGAAATTGCCGAGTCAGTCACATTTGTTAACAAATCACTGCCGGCAACTCGATGATGCCCAACGTTCTTCGATGCAAACCTCACTTGGATTCGAAGCATGATTCCGGAATTTCGAGACGATGGCTATTTGCCCGAAGGGTTACATCTCGCAACGGATGCCGAGATTACATTCCGGTTTGGGACAGCATCGATGCAACGACGTCGGCTCATACTTCGCCTAAGGCGATGGATTGACCTATCGCGACTCATTCGAGCGAAGCGATTCTTTGTTGACGGCAGTTTCGTCACCGAAAAGAATGAACCAAACGATGTCGATGCTGTTGTGTGGCTGCCAGAAGACTTTGCGGACCGGATTCATCGTGGGGATATTGAGGCGTTAGAACTTGAAACGATGTTGCTTACGCGTCGCCCTGAGGAGATTTTTGCAGCGGAAGATCGACGTGATTGGGAAGAATGGGTAGAATTCTTTGGTCGAACCCGTGAATCTGATAATAGGCGAAAAGGACTTGTGGAGGTTGAATTATGATAACGACGACTGCCGAATACGAAAGAGCGGAGATCGAACTGATTGATTTACAGAATCGTCTCGCCGACTTGCAGAAGGATCATCCGATTGGTGAAAAAGGGTTCACGAAAGCTGGGATTCGAAAACTAATTGCAAGGCTAAACGAAGAACTAGCTATCTATGAGGGTAGCGAAGAAGCACGGTCATCTCGCTTTAACTAGCCTCAGGAAATCGACGAAATCGGGTAGCCGCCGCCATTGCTGACGGCAGCCCCCACACCACCTAGCATGCGGGTCAGCACTAGGCGGTTCCACGAAGAGAAGCTGACTCGTACCAGAGCCAGCTTTAATGACAGTAAGCCTTGTTGCGCGGGGCCACTTGTTGGTCATCGCATAGCGCAAGGCGGGTGTGCGAGACATCCGCCAGTACTTCTTGCGACTCACTGCGTGTTTGATTGCCATGCCGAGACTCACGCGGCTCATCAGTATGTCGTGTTGAACGCGTTCGAAGAATTTCGAGATGTCAACTTGAGTTTCGAGCCAGCAGGTCATTCATGTGCGATTGAGCGTGAGGCGCAAGCAAACCGCCAATCTGATGTTACCGACCTGACGCATCAACCGCCGGCCACACCTTTACGAATGCGGTCACCGATGTTCTTGTCGATGTTGCTCCAATACTCGAATGCTCGCTGAAGCACGGGCTGGGAGACACCATTCTTAAGGTGCCCGACGACATTGGACACCAGGCGCTCGCGCTGCGGATCGTCCATGACGTCGCGGACCAAGATGCCGGCCTGACCAAAATCGTCATCGTCCTTGCGCAGCGTATAGGCAGCGCGGGTAAATTCGCCGTCTGCCGACCATGTCGCCGACTCAGGGTAACGCTCGCCATCGGCGGCTGGTCCGCCCTTGGAGTTCGGTGCGTAGACGGGGTCCGAGACGTTTTGCGTCCGACCCTGCCCATCCTTGCTATAGCTGAACACAGGGCACTGCGGAGCGTTGACGGGAATCTGCTTGTAGTTCACCCCCAGTCGATGCCGGTGGGCGTCGGCGTAGGCGAACATGCGACCGAGCAGCATCTTGTCGGGACTGATTCCGATCCCCGGCACAAGGTTGTTCGGCTCGAACGCCGCCTGCTCGATCTCTGTATGGAAGTCGGTCGGGTTGCGGTTCAGAGTTAGTTTGCCGACGTCCTGCAGTGGATAGTCTGCATGCGGCCAGACTTTGGTCAGATCGAAGGGATTCAAGCGGTATGTCTTGGCTTCCTCAAAGGGCATGAGCTGCACCTTCAACGACCAACTGGGATATTCACCTCGCTTGATCGCTTCGAACAGGTCGCGACGGTGGTAATCCCCGTCGGTCCCAGCCATTCGATCGGCGTCTTGCTGCGTGAGAAAGTCGATGCCTTGATCCGTCTTGAAGTGGTACTTCATCCAAAAACGTTCGCCGGCGGCGTTGACCCACATATAGGTATGGCTGGAGAAGCCGTCCATGTGCCGCCAAGTTTTAGGAATTCCGCGATCACCCATCAGCCATGCGACTTGATGCGCTGACTCGGGCGATAGAGACCAGAAATCCCACTGCATGTCGTGGTCGCGGAGGCCGCTGTCGGCGCGCCGCTTTTGCGATCGGATGAAATGCTGGAACTTCAGCGGATCACGGAGGAAGAAAATAGGCGTGTTGTTCCCCACCATGTCGTAGTTGCCTTCGGTGGTATAGAACTTCAGCGAGAAGCCACGTGGGTCGCGCCAAGTATCTGGACTGCCACGCTCGCCCGCCACGGTGGAGAAGCGGATCAGCGTGTCCGTCTTCGTCCCCGGCTGGAACACTGCGGCCTTGGTGAAGGCGCTAACATCGTGCGTGACTTCGAAATGCCCAAACGCGCCGGAACCTTTCGCGTGCGGCTGCCGCTCGGGAATTCGTTCTCGATTGAAGTTGGCCATCTGCTCGATGAGGTAGTGGTCATGCAGCAAAATTGGGCCATCAGGGCCTACGCTCAGCGAGTGCTCGTCGCTCGAGACGGGGCAACCTGCATCGGTGGTTGTGGGCTTCGGTTGGTTCTTGTTCATACTGAGAGTCCTTAGATCTTTGGAATTCGGTGACCCGTCTAACTCGTTCAATCTATCATTTCCATCTGGTTGCCGCCAGTTGCCGCAAATGCGACTTGCTTTGTTCAGGAATTTCTTCTTCATCAACAGCCAGCGCGCAGGAGCAGGCAGCATGAGCCATCCTAAGCACTCGTGCATAAGTCACTTGTAATATCAAAGCAATCTTGGCTAACGCCCAATCGGCTATGTATACGTTCGAGGTTGCTTATCTGCATTGCTGCAATTTCATAGTTCATTCGTGATCTTGCATCTTGCCGCCAGCGGTGAAACCGCGGATTGGGTTAGCCTGGGGTGCAGCGTCAGCGAGCCCCAGCGAGCCAAGCGGAACCCCAGGAAACCGTGCCATTCCCACCCCCGCATTATTCCTGTTGCATCTGCGACCGAGAACGAGACTTCACCAGCGCGCGGCACGTCTTCGAGGTCGCAACTTGTGTACATTCGACGATGGAATGTGTGGCGCGATGTTGCGTCGGAATTGATGTGAGCCTGGTTGATGTTTTCGGCCAGATGCGCTCAGCCCATTGGCACTAGGAGTATTGCGAACTCGGTGTAGATTCGTTTTCTATCCGACGCTCTTCTCGTCCGCGTTTGCATCCGAGCACCCCGATGGCTCCTTTGCGCTGCACCATCGGCTATCGAAATCCGCGGTTCCACCGCTCAATACAGAAGGCAGGGCTAAATGCCCAACATCGGATCTACGCCCCTCTTGATCGGTAATGATCAAGAAACATGGCAATCGTCGATTCGACAATCTCCTTCAGCTCTGATTTTGGTGGCGTCTTCTGCCCGCCAAGCAATTGCGGCCAAAACATTTGAACGTTGAGCAACCCGAGAAACTGTGCCGCTGCCCGCTTAGGGTCGGCGACAGTTAGCCGCCCGTCTTTGGCAGCGGCCTTGATCCACTTCACCAAACCCTCTCGCGATTTGCTGAACTCGTCAAAGCTGGCCGATGCCAATTCAGGCGATACGATAAACTGGGGAGCTGAAATCCGAGCGAACTTCATGAACGCATCGCTCGAGTGTACCGCGATATGCTCCTGCGCCATCAATTGCAACTGTGACTCGAGCGATTTCGACGAGTCATACGGGCAGATCGCATGCTCGATCGCCTGCAGTGTCGACTGGCGGATCGCGTCAAACAGCGCTTCCTTGCTCTGGAAATGATTGTAGACCGTCCGCTTGGAAACATTGGCGGTGGCTGCGATCCGATCCATGCTTGTGGCGGCAAAGCCGTGGGCATCAAATTCGACCAGTGCAGCGTCGAGGATCGCCTGCCGCTTGCCATCGGTCAGGCGGCGTTTTTTTTCTGTCTTTTGGTTTGTCACAGGTGCCATCGAGCCGCACTCAATAAAACTACACTGAAGGGTTTACCTCTACTCGCCGACATAGTACACTACACCGTGTAGTGCTGTTTTGGCAAGGGGACACCTGGGATTTCCCGTTTTTGTCGCAGATCGAAAGGCATGGAAGAGTGGTTGATAGTCCCAATTACACGGCTGGTTCTAACCGGCCTTGCTACCGCGTGTCCGTTTTGAAGCAGTCTTTGCTGGCAATTCTCGGTCTCGCATGCGTTCTCTCATCAGGATGCTCCCGCGAGACAGGTGGATCGGTCGCGCAAGGAATCGGGGTCCCAGAGTTGCCTCGCTCGGTTACTGCGTTCACGCTGCGCGCTTCCGCGCCCACGAGCGAAATGCGTTTGACCGGATCCGTCGAAGCCTGGAAATCAGAAGACATCGGGTTTGAAGTTCCGGGACGCGTCAGTTGGGTCATCGAACCCAACGAAAATGTCGAAGTCCGTCAAGCCGAATCAAAAGAGTCTTCCGAGCCAGGAGAATCGCAGCGGTCAGCGGTGATCGCTAAACTCGATGACGAGCGCTATCGACTGGCGGTCGCGTCGGCCGAGGCGACCGTAAGCCGTTTCATGCGTGACAAGCAGGCTCTGGCAGTCGAAATATCCGACTCGATTCCAGCGCAGGTCGAGGCAGCCAATGCCAACATCGAACTGGCACAGGCCGAATTTGACAGAGCCACTCGCCTGGTTGAAAACAATTCAATATCTCGCTCAGAGTTTGACAATTCGAAGGCGAAACTGACCAACGCCCAGTCCGAATTGTCGATCTTGGATGCCTCGCTGAAAGTCAAACAGGCCCAGCTCTCTGCCACGGACGCACAGATCGAACAGGCGCAAGTCCAGCTCGACGAAGCCAATCGCAATCTTGCCGACTGCTGGCTCTATTCCTCATTTCGAGGCCAAGTCGCGGCGGTACACGTCGTCCCCGGCAGCATAGTCGGACAAGGCACAAGAGTAGCCACCGTTCAGTTGATGGATCCCATGAAGATCGAACTAGAGGTGTCGGCGAGCGTTTCACGTAGGTTGAGAATTCGCGACACGGTTCGTATCTCGACGATCGATGGCCGCGCCATTTCGCAAGTCGCGATCATCTACATGATTGATGCGGTCGCCGACCCGCAGACTCGTACATTTACCATAACGCTGCTATGCCGAAATGAGAAAAAGCAAACGCCGCTGCCGACTGAACTCGAAGGCGAAAATGTTGCTCGTGTCAAACGAATCTTTCCGTTGAACACCGACTTTGTTGACGGAAATACCGATCAGATCCTGGCGGAGGTTCGCGCGATCCACCGAGACGCGGAAGGCGACTTCGTCTGGCGGGTCACCAATCGACGATACGGTGAAGCATCACAGGGCTTGAGTCCGGTGCTGGAAGTTGAAAAGTTACGCGTGCAGCGTGGCGAGCAAACGATCCCCTTTTTAGGAAACTGGAATCTGACTCCGATTGTGGTCCTTGGCGATGCGACGCTCAATCCAAAACAGGACTTGCTGGTTGGGCAAATTTACACGGACGGAGCAGCGACCGAATCGTGGAACGGGCATTCGGTGCTGTTTGATCGAGACGAATGGACCCTGCGACCGGGCGAGCTTGTGAACGTGGAATTGAGCAGCCAGGCAGCCGATCTCGGCTTGTATGTTCCAATTCGATCCATTCGGCACGAATCGAGTCAAACGTTTGTGTTCACGGTTGTCGCTGAAGGCAATTCGACTCGAGCTCAAAAGGTTGAAGTGCGTTTGCTCTCCGGCGAGTCTACTCAACCAGGCGGCCAGCAACTGTTGCAAATCGAATCGCTGGAAAAGCCCTCGCTCGACGGCCAGCAAATCATCGTCGGCGGTGTACACTACATCGAAGATGGAGAGCCGGTTCGCGTGGCCAGATCTTGGGAGGGCGAACAATGAAATCCCTTCCTGGTTGGGCAGTCAACAATCGAACGACCGTCATGGCTGTGGTCTTCGTATTGGTCACATTTGGTATCGGCAGTTTTCTCACCATGCCGCGTCGCGAAGACCCAGAGTTCGTCATACGTACGTGTGTTGTCACGACGGTTTGGCCCGGTGCGTCGGCAACGAAGATGGAAGAACTCGTCACCGACCCACTAGAGGATGCGCTGGGTGGCATCGCAGAGGTCGACGACCTTCGTTCCAAGTCCACCAATGGCCTTTCGACTATCTTTATCGACCTTGACGAACGGGTTGGCGGAGATGCGGTCGACAATGCCTGGGACAAAGTGCGTGCGGCGGTCGCCAAAGTCAAGATGCCCGAAGCTTCTGTCAAACCGATCGTCAACGATGAATTCGGTGACACTAGCGTGATTGTGTTCGCGGTTCATCAACGGCCACTGCCAAATCAGGCTTCCATCGACCCGCTCAATGTCTACGGGTTTCGAGAGCTCGATGTGTTTTCCGACGAGGTCAAGTCGGCGCTGCGCTTGTTGCCGGGTGTCGCGAAGGTCGAACGCTGGGGCGTGCGCGATGAAGCCATCTTTGTCGAAACGGATGCGGGTACCTGGTCGCAACTGGGGCTCACGTCGGCAAATCTGGAAAGCCTCGTAGCACAGAGAAACATCATTGCCTCAGGCGGAATGCTCGATACCGGCGACGGTCGTGTCTTTGTCAAACCCGGAGGAGAGCTGAACGCGGTTCGCGAAATCGAATCCATTATTGCCAGCAGTGTCTCGTCGGGTGGACTTGCCAACCCGGTGTACTTGGATGATCTCGGCTTGACGGTGCGTCGCGGTTACGAAGACCCGCCCGCATTGATCGCTCGCTACGGCGATCCGACCGCGACGCGGGATGCCGTGATTGTTTCGCTGACGATGAAGGAAGGTGCAAGTATCGTCGACGTTTGTGAAGCGGCAAAACAACGCGTGGAAGAACTTCAAAGCGTCGAAAAAGTCCTGCCGCCGGATCTCGCGGTCACGCCAATCTCCGATCAATCCATTGGCGTCAAAAAGCGGATCACAGATGTCGTCATCAACATGCTCGAAGCGATCGTGATTGTGGTAATCGTCGTGTACCTGATGGTCGGCTTTCGCACAGCGGCAGTGATGGCCGCCAACATTCCCTTCGTCGTACTTATCTCCGTCGGGCTGATTACGTTTTTCGGCGTTCAGCTTGAACAGATCTCACTGGCGTCGATCATCATTGCGCTGGGACTGCTGGTCGACAACGCAGTCCAGGTCTGCGACCAGACTCGCCAGAACCAGATCGACGGGATGCCGCCACGTGAGTCGGCGATCGAAGCCGCCCGCGTTGTCGCCGCACCCATGTTAGGAGGCACGCTCACAACGATTGCAGCATTTCTACCGATGTTGTTTGCGATCTACGGCAGCAAGCGCGAGTTCATTTACAGCTTGCCGGTAACGCTATGTACGATCCTCGCGGTGAGTTGGGTTGTCGCCATGACGTTTTGTGTGATTCTCGCCGCCGCGTTCATCCGCCCTCCAGCCGATTCGACCAAAAGCAATGCACCACTGCCACGGCTTTGGAACTGGACCAAAAACGTCCTTGGTGCGGACCTTCAGCGCGCGCTAAGCAGATTTCGCACGCAGAAAGGTGCCGAGCAGCAGAATGCACAGCAGGATACACGGCAGAGACTACAACAAGGTGGCTGGTTTACATTCTTTGCTGCTTTGGCAATTCGCCGTAAGGTCATGACCGTTGCGGTAGCCGCGGCCTTATTCGTTGGCGTTTTGATGTTGCCCGTTGGCTCCGAGTTCTTTCCACAAGACGAGCGCGACCAATTCGCGGTGGAAGTCTGGACACCCGAGAACGCGAATATAGAGCAAACCGACGCAGTAGCTCGGCAGGTCGAAGAGATCATTCGCAAGCTGGGCCGATCCACGGATGAAACCGGCGTGGAAGTTCAACGCCTGCGGGCGATGCGAACATTAGTGGGTGGCGGCGGCTCGCGGTGGTATATGTCATGGAGTCCGGAATCGCGCAAGCCCAACTTTGCCGAGATACTTGTCCGCACTACTGATGGTCGTTTTACTTCCCAGTTCGCCGATCGAATTCGGCAGGTCGCGCGCGACGGTGACGCAGAACTCGGGATTGAACCCGTCGTGGAGGCTCGCGTTGTTCCCATCGAACTGATGCTGGGGCCGCCTGCCGATCCGGTTGCTATTCGCGTGATGGGCACCGGGTTTGCGGATGCTAAAGTCCTGCATCGTGCCGCATCGCGCGTCAAGGAAATTGTTCGCAATGAAACTTCAACCTGGAATGTCCATGATTCGTGGGGCGTCGATGGCTTTGAGCTCGATGCGAATATAGACGCAGTCAGTGCGAACCTCGCCGGAGTGACCAATGCGAATGTCGCCAGCACGCTGAGCACCTACTACTCTGGGCGGCGGCTAACAACTTTTCGCGAAGGCGAACATCAGGTCCCCGTCTATTTCCGCCTGCGCGAGGAAGATCGGCGTTCGCTCGCAGACGTGGAGCAGGTCTTCATCGAGGGGAGTTACGGCAAAGTCCCGTTGAACGCAATCGCCAGCCTCGATATGCGCTGGGAGCCAGCGTTGATCCAGCGCCGGAACATGAATCGTGTCATCGAAGTTAAAGCACGAGTCGATCGGGGCGTATCGGGCAACGACGTTGTCAAGAAAGTCATGGCCTCGAACGAAATGCATCAATTGGAGCGTGATCTCCCCGCCGGCTATTGGCTGGAGGTCGGCGGTGCGCTCGAAGAATCCCAGAAAGCTTCAGGCATGATGCTGATGTCCTTTGGCATTTCTACGGTCATGATCGTGCTCTTGCTGGTGATTCAATACAACAGTATTGCCAAGGCGATGGTCATTACTGCGACATTGCCGTTGGCGCTGATTGGTGCTTTGTTCGGTTTATGGATCACCGGCAATCCGCTGGGCTTCATGCCGCAACTCGGATTGCTTGCATTGTTCGGCATCGTACTCAACACTGCGATCATCTACATCGAGTTCGCCGACATACTGATCACCGAGCGAGTGAACGCAACACGTGGCGACGGTCCAATTATGGGGCTGACCGTAGGCGACTTCCGCGAATGCCTTGTAAGCGCGGGCAAGCAGAGGTTACTCCCTATTTTTCTCACGACGGCAACGACAGTCGGTGGCCTTATTCCACTGGCCTTGACCGGCGGACCGCTTTGGGAGGGGATGGCCTGGCTAATGATTTTCGGCCTACTCGCAGCAACCCTATTGACGCTACTGGTCGTTCCAGCGCTCTACGCAATTATTGTCGAAATATTCAAAGTCGCGCCCGTGCGCTTATAAGTTATCGTTCATCGCACCGCGCGATCCGAACTTATGATCCATGGCAAGCTAGGTTGACGAAGATTATATCGAAGTCGATCAGGGGGCAACGTTTGCAGTTCACCAACTGATTGGCACAGGCTTTGCTTCGTATCGAAGACTAGACATCCACTCCGTAAAACAAAGGAAATTACTATGCCTCAATCATCTAAAGCGAACCGCCGGATCGTTCTAAACTCCCGACCGCATGGCGCTCCTAAGCCCGATAACTTCCGATTGGAAACCAAGGAATTGCCAAAGCCAACCGACGGGCAGCTATTGCTGCGAACGGTTTACCTGTCGCTGGACCCCTACATGCGTGGCCGCATGAGTGACGCACCCTCTTACGTGCCCC
>CAKQNH010000065.1 GCA_934255105.1 uncultured Pirellulaceae bacterium | reverse complement strand
TTTCCAGCTTGCCCATGGGCGGTTCAATTTGACGATCAGACTTGTGTCGACACCACCAAGGGCGATTGGGACTGGGAGACCGGCGCGGATCGTGATCAGGTCGAAGATATCGAGCAAATTAGAGACTACGCGCTGCGAATTATCTTCGGCAATTGGAGTGTCCTGAAGAATCACGCGAGCTACCGAGACCGATTCGCCAATCGGAGTTTGAGCTGGGCTGCGGCTATTGGCGGCAAACGTGAATCGCGCCGCCTAATGGGAGACGTCGTGCTGCAACAGCAAGACATAGTTGAACAGAGGCCGTTTGTTGACGCCAGTGTCACGACAACGTGGACGATTGATCTGCATTATCCGACGAAGCCTATGTGTGCTTGCGACGCCTTTCAATCTAAGGCGGAAAGCTTAAAGATCACACCCTACGCGATCCCCTATCGTTGCTTGTATTCGCGCAATGTTGACAACTTAATGATGGCTGGACGCAATATCAGTGTTACCCATGTGGCCCTCGGCACTGTGCGAGTTCAACGAACAACGGGCATGATGGGTGAAGTGGTTGGCATGGCGGCGTCGATCTGCAAACAACATGCGTGCACTCCGCGTGGAGTCTATGAGAATCACTTGGATGAATTGAAGCAACTTATGCAGACTGGCGTCCCCGCCAGTGAACGGAACCAACCATGACGAGGTGTTTGATTAAAGATAGGCTGGAGCTATGAGCACCGCGAACCGACTCTCACCAATCCCGATCAACGAATATCTGACCGGCGAATTGCAGGCCCGCCAGCGACACGAATATGTCGATGGCATCGTCTACGCGATGGTCGGGGGTACCAACGCGCACAACATCATCGCCACCAATGCGACAGTATCGTTGGGTAGCCAATTGAAAGGGCGACCGTGTCGGGCCTTTAATTCCGACACAAAGGTTCGGGTCCGCTTGACTGGCGGTACTCGATTTTATTATCCCGATGCGATGGTCGTGTGCCACTTCAACCCGCCCGGCGACACGTTCCAGGATGCTCCGGTCGTGATCGTCGAAGTGATCTCCAAATCAACTCGGCGGACGGATGAAAGTGAAAAACGCGAAGCGTATCTTTCCATCGGATCGCTCTGCGTTTATGTACTCGTCGAGCAGTCGAGCATAGCGGCAGTGGTCTATCGCAGGACCGATGCTGGGTTCGAACGGGAGTTGTATCAGGGAGCGGATGCCGTGATCGGGCTTCCGGAAGTCGGATGCCAATTGCCGCTCAGCGATCTTTACGAGGACGCAGAGCTGTAAGCATAAGCTGCTCACTTCGAAAGGAAACGGGGGCGGTAGTTTCCGCCAAATCGCACGCTATATAGGATATAGGCAGATTCCAGCATTGGTGCGATTTTCAACTACAGTTATCGAGTATTTCAAACAGGCTAGTACCTTGATTCGCATACCCATCAACCGACAAACAGAGTATCTGCACTTCGCCTTCGCCTTCGCGATCGCCTGCGCGCTAGTACTGATTGGGATGCTGCGGATCGAGTTGCTGGCTGCTGATCCCGTGGCGAAAATATCGCCGCAGTTGACCGTCAAGCATTGCGACGACTTTGAGGTCAGTGGGCAGGGTGATGCGGAGGCCTGGAAGTCGACCGACTGGGTTGAGCTCAATCGTCGGCCGCCGGGACAGTCCAGTTACAGCGCACGTTTTAAGGTGCTCTACTCTGACACCGGGCTGTACGTGCTCTTCGATGGCAGCGACAAGCAACTGCACGCGACGCTTGAAGGCGATTATCTTGAGTTGTGGACCGAAGACGTCTTTGAATGCTTCTTTTGGACCGACGAGGGAAAGCCGCTTTACTTCGAATACGAAATTTCGCCGCTGGGCTACGAGCTACCTCTGCTCATGCCCAATTCCGACGGCACCTATTTTGGCTGGATTCCTTGGCAGTACGAAGGCGGACGTAAAACACGCAAGAAAATTTCTATCCGTGGAGGAGAGCAGAAATCGATGGCTGCCATTACAGGTTGGAGCGCTGAGGTTTTTATCCCCTTTGCGCTGCTGAAGCCATTGGATAACGTCCCGCCCAAGTCCGGTACACGGTGGCGAGCCAACTTCTATCGCATCGATTACGATGACAATATGACCACCCAATGGGATTGGGCTCGGGTCGGTCCCAGCTTCCACGAATTCAAAAAATACGGGCAGCTAATATTCGAATAGGGCTACTTACGACACTCCAAGCAAACGACTAGCCCGGTTCGGTCTTTACAATACAATCGGCCATTGCTCAGAATCACATGTGGCCACGCGTCGGAGTTGCCGATGCCTTTTCGCGATGCAAGTTCTGTGTATTTCGTGGGTGATCGCTTGGCCATTTCGACGAGTGTTAAATCACCGTCCCCGCCCCAGACAATCAGGCGTCCATCTGCAGTGACAATGCATGATCCTGGATCGCCGTACCTACCGCCACGCCAGATAATTTTGCCGGTTTCAAAATCTAGGCAAAACAAGTTTTGCCATGCCCAATACACATGGCCATCAGCGATCACTGGCGTGCAGACTTTGGATGCCGCCGTTTGCTCCCAGATGACCTCCGCCCCCTTAAGCGTGACTCGCAGTTTGGCAATTTTGTTTTGGTTGTAGGCGGAAGTTAGTACGACGCAGTCACCCTGAACGGCGACCGAAGCAATGCTGTTTGCGAATGATGTAACCCAGGGGAAAGTCGCCACGGTATGGCCCTCGTTCCCACGATCCAAGCGTGCGACCAACAATCCATCATGATTGTGAATCGCCACGCACGGTACATTTTCAACCATCATTGGCACCGGCCCCGCGTTGTGACCAGCGGACGCCGTCGACTGCGACGCCCAGACTCGTTTGCCCGTCTGCTTATCGAACGCGATCAAGTTTCCTTGCTTTGCGCCCACTTCGACGATCAGCCAGTCTCTGTAGACCATCGGCGAGGACGTATATCCATAATCTCGCAATCCACTTCGACCAACTTTCGGCCGTCGTGGTACGTCGAAGTCATCGTACAGGTTCAGACTCCAGATGCGTTTTCCTCCGGCCTGTGTATCCCAGCAGTTCAGATCTCCATCTGTGCTGAGCGTGTACAACCACGCGGTTTCAGTATCGAATTCTGGCGTTGATGAGGGGCCGGAATACAGTCCCTCATCGCCGGTTGCCAGCCGACCATACTTGGGACAAGGGTAGCTTTGTCGCCAGCGTTCAACGCCGGACGTAGCGTTGAGACATAACACGTGATCCTGGCCCTTTTGCCAGCCCATGGTGAAGAGCTGCTCGCCTACGACGAGTGGCGACGATGCCCCTTCAGGCACCTGAGTTCGCCAGCTTTCGTGTAGTGACCACGTGCCGTCGGCCCAACCCGATGCCTCCTTAACCGTGTCGTTCCGGCTTGCGCCACGCCAGTGCGGCCAATCCTCTCCACGGATCAAATGCGTGGCAAAACAGCCTAGTATGCAGAAGACAATTCCTAATGGTACTCGAATCGAATGACACATGGATCACCGTTCGGTCAGAGCGATTCGGAAGGTAAGCAATTCAGGAAAGGCCGTCAAGTATTCAGACGCATCTCGCTGATCGCCAGTACTTCCCGAACTGCGGCAGACCTGAATGAGCTTAGTTGCATGGGGGAACGCAAGGATCGACTCGGACGGAGCCGTTGGCCCCGTCCGATGTTCGCCATTGAAACTACCCGTTGGCAGCCTCAAGTATTACGCGTCAGCTTGACATTGAGGACTGATTCACTCCGCCATCAGGTAAGCAACCAAATCAGCCATCGCCTGTTTATCGAGTGTTTCATCAAGACCTTCCGGCATCAGCGATAGACCGGTGTTCTTGATCTCATCAATGTCCACTCGCAGGACGGTTTCAGTGACGCCTTCGTCTTTCTTCAACGTGATGCTCGTCGCCCCTTCATCGACGATCATGCCCGAGAGTACTCGGCCATCGACAGTGACAACAAGGTAGTTGACATACTGAGGGTTGACCTCGCTATTGGGGTCTAATATAGATGCCAGCAGTGTCTCGGCGCCGCGCGACTTGATCGCCATTAAACTCGGCCCCAGCTCGTGTCCGACTCCTTGCACCAGATGACACGCGCTGCAGGATTTCTTAAATACCTCGCGCCCTCGCTCAGTATCGGCTGGCATGGATAGCGCGTCGCGATACTTGGCAATAATTGCTCCACGCAGGGCCGCCTGCTCTGCTGTTCGCATGTTCGTCGGTGGCGAGATCGTTTGAGTCGCGCCGGCTTCGCGTGGCGAGTCCTTGGCGCGTTGCCGCGCAGCGACCTGTTCGACAATCTGCTTTTTAAATGCTGGATCGTCCACTATTTCATTTAGTCGCTCAACGTCCTCGCCAATGGAACTCATCACCGCAGCTCGCATCCATCGGTCGGCTGGGTCTTGAGCCAATATTCGCAGCAAGCGCTCGGTGCGTTGTGGTGCGGGGCCATCACCCAGGGCGAACGCTAACTGGTAGCGGACCTCCATCGATTCATCATCTACTAATTTCCCCATGGCGGCGGAAAGCTCGGGTGTCCACTGGGTCGGTCCTGCCAATCGAACCGCGTGGCGGCGAACCTGCGCATGGGCGTCTCCGAGTGCGACGAGGATGGTGGCTTCGTCAAGTTTCCCCATGCCGCTCAGGGCATACAACGCATGCATCCGCCCGAGTGGTGAAGGGCTGCTGCGGACGAGCTGCCGCAGTGGTTCGATCGCGGCAGGGTCCTGCCGTTCGTACAGCAGGCGAGCCGCCGTTTCGCGGTGCCACGCGTTTTCATGGGCAAGCAGGGCGACCAGTTCGGCTGTGCTCGACCCAGTCAAATCAACGGGACCACGAGACTTAAAGCCGGTCGGAACTATCTGGTAAATGCGTCCTGCCTCGCGCCCCGAGGTCAAGTCGAGATGCTTTTTGATTTCCGGCGGTAGCGATGCCGGATGCTCGATGACTTCGAGATACACGTCAATCACGGCCAACGCCCCATTTGGTGCATTGGCGAACTGAGCTGGACGGAACCAAATATCGGTCGAGGTGACAAATTCGCTGTGATCATCCATGCGCTCACCGATGAATTCCAAACCGTTCGGCACTAGCCGCTTGCGGTGGATCAAATTGCTACCGACGTCGCCGATAATAGCGATCCCCTTGTAGGATGATGGCCACGCGTCGCCACGATAAATCGTCGCGCCCGTTGCTCCACTAAAGTAGCCGGCGGGGCGACCACCCCCTTCCACAACTCCTTTGACAACGCCGGAAACTCGCAACCGCGTGCGGACAATTCGCCATGGCTCAACCGGACTGGTGCGAAAGACTTCGGCTTGCGGACCATCGGCGGCGATTGAAATCCGCGACGGTGGAGGAATCATATAGGGGTTCCTAGCGATCAATCGGTCTTCATACATCACCTGCTGAAGATGGTCGCTGTTGGAGGAGACAAACTTGCGGCCCCAGTCATCGAAACCCGTTCCGTGCTGAGCCGCTCCGCTGGTTGGCTCGATCTCATAGGTGCGTGGGTTCAATGCTAGGTCTCGCCCCCGAATGTTCAAGCTCGGTACGGACTCGGCTTGGTGGGCGTGCCGAATCTCACCACCGACACTACTGCACGCGATATGGATCCGGTTGTCCAGTCCCCAGCGAAATGAATTCACCAACCCCTGCACGTTCGTGGTGCCGAAGCCGGTCAATACAAGTTGCTTCACATCGGCGCGTCCGTCGCCATCACTGTCTTTCAAATACCACAGGTCGGGCGCGTCAGCTACGAATAAACCGCCATCGTACGGAAACAATGCCGTTGGCCAAAACAGCCCTTCGGCGAAATCCGTTCGCGAGTCGTACACACCGTCCCCATCGGTATCTGTGAGCCGGGCAATCCGCGAAAGACGCTCCTCTCGGTCCTCGCTGTAGCCACGCATCTCACACACGAACAACGCACCGCTGGCATCCCACTCGATCGCTACGGGATTCGTGATCAACGGTTCGCTGGCGATCAATTGCATCTCAAACCCATCGGCGACGTCAAACGTGGCCAACGCTTGTTCGGGTGACGTCGGCGCGATCCGCGGCAGCTCGTCCGAGTAATCGGGCTGCTGGCAAAAAGCTGTTGTCGAAATGCTCAGTAAACAGGCCAGCATATAGACTGGTCGCACCATTCTCATCAATTTGTCTCCTCAAAGTTTAAAAGTGTCTTGACTGCTTGCATTAGAATCGGTTCCGCCTCAGGGCCGACATTTGACGCTACCGGACTGGTTTCGTAACCCCCCTGTCCATACGCGATAGATGTGCCGATATAGCCCGGACCGTAATCGCCATACGCGGCCATCGTAACTTTCAAATCCGGGCGTAGGGCCTTGGCGTTAAGCTGGTATTCAACGAACAACTCGCCCGGCATCAACACCACGCGCGCATCACCGACACTCAGGCAAGCGATGTCAATCTGCTGTCCGTTCTCGCAGCGCAGCAGCCAAGCTAATTTGGCTGGGCTGCCCCGGTTGGTGGTGCCATCCCACTGGGCCAAATCTTCGGTCAGCTTCTCACGATTCAAATGTTTAGCTGGCGGCAAGGCGACAGGGGTAGTTGCCCAGGTGACATTCTCGGCTGAAATCGGAAATTTCGCGGTGGATGCATACGCTTGCTGCATCGCATCGGCCACTCGCCGGGCCAACCGCAAACGATTGTCGGGTGAACCGTCATTGAATTTTCCAGCGCCAATATTGCCACCCGCGCCATTGAAATGCACGTAGAGTGGTCCCGGTTTGTCTTGGCTGCACATGAATCTTGCCAGCCCAGGGAAGTCGGGACTGGGGATGCCCGTGCGATAATAGCTCTGTGGATGACAGGCATAGAAGCTCAAGACGGCCACGGGAGTCTCTTGATTGTAAAAAGAGACTGTATTCAGCGCCGGATCGATCGTGCCGACCGGCAGGGCGCGCAGCTTCGCATCGCGGGTAGCGGTGAATCGTGTCGCGACAACCTGACCGCTGTCATCCTGTATGCGGCGATTGGATGCCACATCCTTGACCTCGGCTGTGCCAAATCCAGCATGAGTAATCGTAGTGGGCTTCTCTATCGCGTACTCGATAGCCGTGACCAAACGGTCGAGTACTTCACGAGTGAGTGAGCCATCGTAAGTGTCAAGCTGGGACACGCCGGCGTGATGCAACTGTTGCTCTGCGCCCATATCGGAGCGCGGGGCATCGTGCTGGTGCAGCGTATGCACGGCCACACGCTCCGCAGTTGTGCCAGCCGCCTTGGCAATGCGCGCGCGGAACATATCTTGGCTTTCGTTGGCGATCCCGATCCAGTCCACTGCGCACATCACAATCGGTTCGCCCGCACCCAGCAGGATCACACCACGGCAGCGCAAGCCAATTTCGCCCAGCCCGACCACCGGATCGTAGGCCATCATCGATCCCTTCGGAGGGGTCGCATCGATATCAAACGTGGCGATGGACAGACCACTTGGGCCAGCGCTCAGGGCGTCCGCCGCACGCGACACATGCCCCCCTTGCAGCAAGGCAACAGCCAGAAAAAAACATAATGGGCGGCAGATACCAAATAGATTCATGGGTAACACACTTTGGGGGTCGGTGGGAAAGGCGAGGACAGTAGTAGATCGCGGCGGGAGTTGATAAAAAGAGAATTCGGGGCGCTTATTATATTTGACTTGAGGGCCGAATGGTTGCTGAATTGGGTTTTCGCAGATATTCTCAAGTTTCAAGCATACGGCTCAGCTTTTGATGAAACTGCAAATTGGCACACAGGTGTGTGTCGCTTATTGCCTTGTTAAACTCAGTTATCATTCATTCGACATGGGCATTATAGGCTTCTCCCTCAAGGTCGGGGCGGAGCGCAGGGAGCGGTTTACTGCCATAGCGCTTCGACCACTCCAAATCAGTAGGAGCTATCCGGGTTGTGCATGCATTCCGGTCAGGCCACTCGCTTCTAACTCCAGCGCCACGTCCGACAACGTCCTCTCGCCACCCAGGTCGGCGGCGAGTTGAATGCCCAGGGGAACGTTCCTGTGGGTCCTTCCAACTGGCAGCGAGATCGCAGGCGTTCCAGCGGCGTTGGCCAACGGCGTGAACCCGACAAATAGTCGAAGCCGTTCCATCAGGGTTTCAAATGGCAATTCCTCACTGAGAAAACCCAGCGGCGTCGCCGATAACGTGGTCACCGGCGTTAGCAATAAGTCAATCTTCTGTGCTTGCATGCTGTCAGAGAAGTGTCGTCCCGATTGCCTCAGACGCCCAATGGCTCCCGGCAGTCGATAGAATTTGCTGCGAAAGCCTCGACTCAGGCCGAGCGTCATCTCCGATAGCTGTGCTGGATTGAAAGCCGATCCGAATATCGGACGCCCCAAGTGATGAACCGTGCTGGCCAGAAACATCCAGTACAACGCGAAGTCCGCAGCGAACTGCGACGTAACCGGCATGGGAACTTCTATCAACTCGTGCCCAAGTTCCCGCAGTCTCGCGACAGTCGTGTCGACAGCCCACCGCGTGTCGGCGTCCGTGATCTCGCCCCGCGAATGATGCAGCCAACCAATCCGCAGACGACGTTTTGTTCTCGAGTCGTCATTACCGAACAATGGCAACTTCGCGTTCTGAAACCGCGTCTCCGCAGCCTCATAAAATCGCTGGGTGTCGCGAACGCTGCGTGTCAAAACGCCTTCGCTGACGATTCGCACGGGCATCCAGCGTGTAGCCGGATGGTCGGGCAGTCGGCCCTGGGAAGGTTTCAAGCCAACCAATCCACAACATGCGGCGGGAATCCGGATCGATCCCCCGCCATCGTTGCCGTGGGCAAGCGGCACGACGCCTGCCGCCACCAACGCTGCCGATCCGCTCGACGAACCGCCACTGGTGTAATCAAGATTCCACGGATTACGAGTCGCCGGACGCTCGGCAGGCTCACCGCTAGCGTTGAATCCGAACTCCGGCATGGTTGTTTTCCCCAGGCAAATCATTCCCAGGTCGAACATCAATTGAGCCATTGGCGCGGTGTGCTTGGCATTGCTCGCGACAATTGCAGCAGAGCCGAAACGGCTTGGCAACCCAGCCACATCGACGTTGTCTTTGATGAAAGTTGGGACACCCGCAAACGGTCCGCTTAAGGGACGTTTGCTCGCCTCGAGTGCACGTTCGAAGCCTTCGGCGGCGATCCCGTTCAGCGACTCGTTAGTTCGCTGAGCTCGTGCAATCGCGGCTTCGACGAGCTCGCGTGGCGACCGCTCACCTGTCCGCACCATTTCGGCCAATGCCGTCGCATCGTAGGCTCCCAGCGCATCGTCGGACCACGCGAAGCTCGTGCGCTGGATTTTGGGATCTGGGTTCAAAACTGCGTCTTTCTAGATCTTGCATTGCGGCCGCCGTCGTAGTGGATCTGGCTAAAGATTTCTCGCAGCACCAATTGCGTCCGTCTTAATAATCGCGAAATGGGCCGCGAGGTTCGGCCGCGTCCATTTCGTCGAGCCATGCCTGATACCGCCCGCGCAAGAGTTTCAATTGCTGAGGCTGGTCGGCGGACAAATCAGTCGTCTCACCTGGGTCCACTGCCAAGTCGAAAAGGCCCCCTTTGCCCTCTCCCATAGCGACCCATTTCCAGTTGTCAACTCGCGCGGCGACGAGATCTTGACGCTTCCAAAACATTTCTTTGCGCGGCGACTCGGTCTCTCCGCGTAGCGTCGGCCACCAATCGTACCCGTCGAGAACGATATTCTCAGACGCGCTCGCACCCGTTGCTGCAGCCAAACTCGGTAACAACTCCAAGCTGGAAAGGAACTCGTCGCACACCTTTCCAGTCGGTACACCACCCGCGGGCCAGCGGACAAGACAGGGAACGCGAATTCCCCCTTCCCACGTCTGACCCTTGTGACCTCGCAGTGGCGAATTATCGGCGCCGCCGGAACCACCGTTGTCAGAAAGGAAAATGACGATCGTGTTGTCGAGAATCTGCTTTTGTTCCAATCGCTCCAAAAGCTTGCCGATCGATTCATCCATGCAGGTCACCGCCGCGCGGTAGTCCCGCTGACGCGCCGCTGAAGTCGTCACGGTGGCCGGATTTCCGTAGCGATAGCGCGTCGTCGTTTGAGTAGCCTGGGCAACAGGAGGGTACAGTTTTTTGAATGCCTCTGGCGCCTGCACGGTCGATCGGATTTCGGGATCGAGCGATGAGGAATTGTGCGGAGCATTAAAGGGAACATATAAAAAAAACGGATTAACTCCCGCCTGCTCATCAATGAATCGCAGCGCCTCACGCTCGAACAGTTCCGTGCAATATGTTCCGCGGTCCTCCGTTGTCGGACTCAGGTTGCGAAACATCGACGGCACGCCGTAGCGTTCGTGCGTGTAGTAGTCGATGCCCGTATTGACGAAGCCATAGAAATCATGAAAACCACGCGACGTAGGGAGGAACCGCTTCAGCGTCCCCAAATCCCATTTGCCATAGATCCCACTAACGTAACCAGCCGAGGCCAAAACTTCAGGCAAAAGTTTCTCACGCGCATCCATACCTCCGACGCGCTCAAACGTCACCTCATACTCGGCTGGCGAGTAGCGATGCCCGTAGTCGGGAGCTTCATTGCGGATCATGTCGTAGATCCCGTTCCGCTGCGGGTATCGCCCAGTCAGGATAGACCCCCGCGACGGCGTACAGGCAGGCCACGACACATAGAACTGGGTTAGCCGAGTTCCTTCGTTGGCAAGTCGGTCGAGCGCCGGAGTGATGATGCCGTTGCCGAGCAAGCCCAGGTCATTGTAGCCTTGATCGTCCGAGACGATGAGCAGGATATTTGGCCGCTGAGCCGTATCATTCGCATGGCAGTGCATCACCACACAGCTCAATACGCTAAATGTCACGAATAGGCGGGAGATCGCTGTAAGTGTCATTGTGATGCATTTTTTCATAGGGGGCGCACGTTCGATCGTTAAATCTGCCACGGATCGCGATAAGTGCGGCGCAGCATTTCGTTAGCCTGGTCGTCGTTGACGAACAACTCCTGCTCGGGATCCCACTGGAGTTTTCGTTTCAGTCGCATAGCGATGTTGCCAGCGTGGCAGATCGAGGCTGTACGATGCCCCACCTCGACCGGCTCGATGGGGTCCTTGCGCGACTTGACGGCCTCCAGAAAGTTTCGATAGTGGTCGCTACTAACGGGTAGCTGGATTTCATCGGGACCGATAATGGAGTTCTTGATCGCATCGGACGAAGCTTCGACCTCCTTCATGTTTTTGACGGTGAATTGAACCCAACCCTCGGTTCCTTCAATGCGGGCCCCGAAACCAGGGTCCTGTGTCCGACAGACGAATTCAACGCCATTGGCGTAGCGCGCTCGGAAGTGAGACTTCATCGCGGTCGTGTAGAGGTGTCCCGGCGGTGGCCAGACGATTCCGTCTTGGTCTTCAAATTCAACTGGACCAGTGCCATCGGTCCCCAGAGCCCACTGGACAATGTCGACAGCATGCGCGCCGGTATTGGTGACTTGGCCTCCCGAATAATCCAGCAGGAAGCGAAAGCGGTACAGGCAACGGTCGATGTGGTAGGGTGCCTCGGGCGCAGGCCCCAACCACATG